>DATHTC010000224.1:0-7866 GCA_035463735.1 Gaiellaceae bacterium
CCTGCGTCCACTTCCTCACGGGACCGGGTGAGGATCTTCCGGCCGTGCTCGAGGGTCTCCGCCGCGTCGGCCAGGCCGGCCGGGAGGCAGGCGTCCGTGTCGCCCTCGAGCCGGTCCAGCGCGAGTTCGCGCACCTGTGGAGCGTCGTCAGCGACCTCGACGCCGCTGCGGCGCTGGTCGAGGAGGCCGGCGCGGACGTGGACCTCATGTTCGACACGTGGCACCTGTGGAACTCGCCCACGCTCCTCGACGACGTCGCGCGGCTCGTCGACCGCGTCGCCGGCGTCCACGTGGCCGACTGGCGCGACCCGACGCGGAACACGAACGACCGCGCGTTCCCGGGCGACGGCGTCGCGGACCTGCCGGCGATCCTGCGCGCGCTCGACGACGCGGGCTATGCAGGGTGGTACGACGTCGAGATCTTCTCCGACAACGACCTCGACGGCTCGCTCTGGGCCTTGACACCCAACGAGGCCGCCCGTCGCGCGAAGGCCGGCTTCGACCGCGTGTGGGCCGCCGCCGAACGGCGCTAGTGGCTCAGAGCCACAAGCTTCTGTCGCGATCTCGACACGGAATCGTGCGCCTCCGCGTGGCACGCTCGACGGCGTGGTCCCCGCCGCTCCGCGATACCACCCGAGCATCCTCCGAGCCGTCCGCGAGCTCGACGACCCCGCGCAGCCGATCGCGGAGACCTGCCGGCGGGTGGGCGCGGCCGCGTGGAGCGCCGGCCTCGTCCGACCCACGTACCCGCACCTCCGCCGGCTCGTCCACGCGGAGCGGCGCAGGAAGAGGACGGAAACGGCCCGGCGCCAGGCGGCACGCGCGGTCCTCGAAGACGCTTTCTTCCGCTGGATGAACGGCCGCCTCGTCGACCCCGACCTCGTCCTCGACCGCCTCCGCGACGCGAGGATGCTCGAGCCGCGGTCGTGACGCCTCAGGCGAGATAGTGGCTCAGAGCCACGAGCTCATCCGAGCGCCGGGAGCACGGTCCCGCGCACTTCGCCCAGCGCGACCCGGTCGCCGGCAACCCCGCGCAGGACGACCTCGTCCCCGTCCTCGAGGAACCGCTCGCCGCCCCAGCGCTCGAGCAGGCTGCCCTCCGACCCCGGCTCCGGGCCCGAGATCGTCCCCGACGCACAGAGGTCGCCGGTGCGGATCGTCGCCCCGTTGACCGTCAGGTGCGCGAGTTGCTGCGGCATCGACCAGTAGAGGCGGCGGGCGTTCGTCCGTGAGACGACGTCGCCGTTCACCTCGAGCTCGAGCGCGACGTCGAGGTTCCACTGCTCGTCGCTGCGGAGGTACGGCAGCGGCGGCGGCTCCTGCACCGGGCCCGGGACGCGGAACGGCTCGAGCGCGTCGAGCGGGGTCACCCACGCCGAGATCGAGGTGGCGAACGACTTCCCGAGGAACGGCCCGAGCGGCTGGTACTCCCACGCCTGGACGTCGCGCGCGCTCCAGTCGTTCACGAGCACGATGCCGAACACGCGGTCGCGGAAGGCCGCAGGCGGCACCGGCTCGCCGAGCAGGCTGCCGACGCCGACGACGAAGCCCAGCTCGAGCTCGACATCGAGCCGCCGCGACGGGCCGAACTCGGGCTCGTCCGCGCCCGGCGGACGGGACTGGCCCCACGGGCGCCGCACGGGCGTCCCGCTGACGACGACAGTGCCGCCGCGGCCGTGGTAGCCGACGGGGAGCCAGCGCCAGTTCGGCAGCAGGGGGTCGGCGTCGGGGCGGAACATCCGCCCCATGTTCGTCGCGTGCTCGAGCGACGAGTAGAAGTCGACGTAGTCCCCCACCGCGAACGGGAGGTGGAGCCGGACCTTCCCGAGCGGGTACGTGTCGGCCGACCCGGCCGCCGCAAGGTCGCGGACACGCATCCGCGCCGTCTCCCACACCGCCGGTCCCATCGCCATGAGCGCGTTGAGCGCGGGCCGCCGGAACTCCGCGCCGAGCGGCGCGAGGTCGATCACCGTGTCGCCGAGCCGTGCCCCCACGCGCGGGGCCTCTCCGGGACGGGAGAAGACGCCGTACGGCAGGTTGTCCGTCCCGAAGCCGGTCACAGGATCCCGAGCGCGCGCAGCTCCTCCGCCGGCTCGGCGATCGAGCAGCTGCCGAAGCCCACCAGGAGCCCGCGCCGGACCGCGCGGATCTCGTCCGCGCCAGCGCTCCGCCCCCGCCACCGGAACCCCGCGGCGTCGACCTCGAACGCGGCCGGGTCCCCCTCGGCGAGCGCGCGTTCCTCGTCGCCGAAGACTGCGGCCGCGAGCAGGTTGAGGAAGCCGTGGCGTCCCGGCGCCGCCACCGCGTGGTGCAGGCCCGCGGTCGCCTTGAAGGGAACGCCGAGGTGCCGGCACCGGCGCACGAAGGCGGCGAGCGCCTCGACCGGCGGCACGACCGACCCGCCGCAGCGCGCCTTGGCACGCCGGCCGAGCGAGGCGACCTCGTCGAGCCAGCCGAGCTCGTCGAGCGGGCGCTCGACGTAGACCTCGTCGACGGGGAGCGGTGTCGCCGCCGGGACGGCCGACGGCAGCTCGACCGCCTCGACGCGCGGGTCCTCCAGCGACACGCCTGGCTCGTCGAGGACGACGCTGAGGGCAGGCGGCCCGTCGCGGAGCTCGCCGAGGCGCGAGGCCGGCACGACGAAGCGGCCGACGAGCCACCCCTCCGTGCCGGCACGGACGCGGGCGTCCTCGACGAGCGCTTCCGGGAGCGACAGCGAGGCCGGTGGGAACAGCGCCGCGTGGTCGATCAGTCCGCCGAGCAGGGCGTGCCGCGCGCCCCCGGTCCGCACCACCGCGTCCACCCGCCGCACCATAGAGAAACGGCCGAGACGGGGCGCTTTCGTCCACCCTGCCCATCGACGCTCCGCTTGCGCGGTGTGCCTCTCGGCGGGGCTTCGACCTACTCGCGTCCCGTGCTCGGCGCAGGCAGAACGGTAGAGCGGCCTCGCCGCGGGCGCAAGGGGAAGGAGCGAGGAAATCGGCGCAAAATGCGCTCTTCCCATTCCCGTTGGCCGCACGGGCAACATTGCGCGCAAAAATTCACCGAGCCGGTTGCGCTTTCGTCCACCTCGCCGGTCGACCTTCCGCTTCCGCGTGGAGCCTCTCGGCTGGGCTTCGTCCTACTCGCGCCCCGTGCTCGGTGCAGGGGCAATCTAGACGGGCGGCGAGGAAGGCGCAAGGGCCGCTGGAGGCGAAATTCCTCGCAATTTCCGCACTCGCACGCTCACGTAGCCGAGCGCGCGTCCTCACGCCTCGCCGGGGTCGCCGTCCTTGACCAGCCGGTACCCCATGCCACGCACGCTCTCGATCCGATCCTTCCCGACCTTCTTCCGCAGGTAGCCGACGTAGACGTCGACGACGTTCGAGCCGGGGTCGAAGTCGTACCCCCAGACGTGGCTCAGGAGTTGCTCCCGGCTCAGCACCTGTCCGGGGTGGCGGAAGAAGACCTCGGCGAGCGCGAACTCGCGCGCGCTGAGATCGACGGCCTGACCGGCGACGACGACCTGGCGCGTGCGCAGGTCGAGCGTGACGTCGCCGGCGCGGAGCACCGTCGCCTCGGGTGACCGCTCGCCGCGAAGGCGCACGCGCACCCGTGCCAGCAGCTCCTCGAACCGGAACGGCTTCGTGATGTAGTCGTCAGCACCGCCCTCGAGCCCGGCGACCGTGTCGCGCACGTGGTCCCGCGCAGTGAGGATGACGACGGGGAGCGAGCTTCCGGACTCGCGCAGCGCGCGCAGGACCGCGAACCCGTCGATGACCGGCAGACCGATGTCGAGGATGAGCAGGTCGAACTGCCCGCGCCGCGCGCGGCGGAGCGCCGACTCGCCGTCGGCCGCGATCTCCGTGGTGAAGCCGTTGGCCCGCAGCCCCTTCTCGAGGAACGACGCGATCCGCTCCTCGTCCTCCGCGATCAGGACCCGGCTCATCGTTCCTCCAGGTCGTGGGACGGCGGATCGACGGGCACGACGATCCGGAAGGTCGTGCCCGCCCCCGGCGCGCTGTCGAGCTCGACACGCCCGTCGTGCGCCTCGGCGATCGCTTTCACGATCGCGAGCCCGAGCCCCGCGCCCTCGGAACGGGGGCCTGCGGCAGCGCGACGGAAGCGCTCGAAGATGACCTCTCTGACGTCGGCCGGGATGGCCGGCCCGGAGTCGCGCACCCAGAACGCCGCGGTGCCGTCGAGGACCGACGAGCCGAGCGCGATGGGCTCCCCGGGAGGACCGTGCTGCACGGCGTTCTGCGCCAGCTGGACCACGGCCTGGGTCAGGCGCTGGCGGTCGGCGACGATCACGCCTCGGCCGCGACTCTCGAGCTCCCAGGGCACGGACGCGAGCGCTGCCACCTTGACGTGGAGCTCGTCGGTCAGCGCCCCGACGTCGACGGTCTCGAGGGCGAGGAAGTCCGGTTGCTCACGTTTCGACAGCAGCAGCAGGTCGTCGACGATCCGGCTCATGCGGTCGAGCTCGTCGAGGACGAGGGCGATCGTCTCCGCACGTGCGTGCGGCTCGTCCTCGATCAGCTCCAGGTGGCCGCGGACGATCGTGATCGGCGTCCGCAACTCGTGTCCCGCGTCGTCGATGAACCGGCGCTGCGACCCGAAGGCGCCCTCGAGACGGTCGAGCATGTCGTTGAACGTCGCCGCGAGCTGCGCGACCTCGTCGCTGCCGCGCTCGGGGATCCGGCGCCCGAGGTCGCTCTCCGAGATCGCGCGTGCCGTTTGCGTGAGCTCGGCGACGGGCTTCACGACGCGGTCTGCGAGTCGCCACGCGAGCAGCGAGCCGAGCAAGAGGACCGCGACACCGACCGCTCCCGCGGCGACCACCGCCTCCTCGATGTCGTCGTCGGTGCGGTCGCGGAAGATCGCCGCCACGAACACGCCTGCGGTGGCCTCCCCGGCCCGCAGCGGAAGGGCGAGGTACTCGACGCGACCGGCCGGCGTCTGCACACGCCCGCGGTCGGTGCGCGTCAGGCTCGCCCAGCGCGCGACGAGCTCGGGGTCGCGGTCGAGCCGGTACGGCAGCACGGCCCGGCTGCGCAGGAACGGCCGGCCGTCGACGAAGGTGATCAGCGCCTCGTTCCGCGACGGCACGTTCCGGCGCAGGAACACCTCGAAGATCCGGCGAACCCGGCCGCCGAACGGCTCCCCGGTCGCGGGATCGTTCCCGGCCGCCAGCCGGCGGAGCTCCGCAGCCTCCTGCACGAGCTCCGCGTCGACCCGCTGGTCGACGCGGATGTCGAGCACCGCCGCGGTCACGAGCACGAACGAGATCGTGGCCACCGCGAGCACGGCGATGAAGCCGGCGATGATGCGCGCGCGCAGGCCGACCGGGACCCATCGCGACAGGCGCGACCGGCGCCGCGGCTGCTCCGGGGGCTCAGTCGTCGGCGTCGTCATCCCCGTCGTCCGCGTCGTCGTCGAGGTCGCCGTCGTCGTCGTCCTCGTCGTCGTCACGGTCGACGGCCGGAGGCCGGGGCTCCGGCTGTGGCGGCGGCGGTGGCTGCGTCCGGGGCGCGGGCCGCCCTGCCGGGAGCGGCGCCGGGTCCTCGGTCGCCGCTCCGGCCGTGCCGGAGCCCGCGCGGCCCGCGGGCGTCGGCGCCTGGGTCGTGGTCGCCGCGGCGGGGCGACGGAGGTCGATCGCCGGCACGGGCGTCCGCGGGGTGTCCTGCCAGCGGTACGCGAGCGCGCCCGCTGCCACGCCGGCGATGAAGACGATCACGATGAAGGCCGCCCGCACGGACTGAGCCTCGCCCGGCCGGACGAGACCAGAATAAGAGGACGATGAGAATCCTCTCATCGTGTCCGCATGAGAACGGTCTCATGCTCGTCTCATCGCGTCCTCACCGACACGCGCGAGGATGGGGACGTGAGCGCCGACGCGAACGAGCGGTCCTGGGGCTTCGGGGAGGGCGACGAGATCGCCGCCGGCCACCACGCGGTCCAGCTCCTCGGAGGCGGCCGGCGCTACGAGGCCTACCTCGCCTGGGACGACGAGCTGCACGCGCTCGTGACCGTGAAGCTGCTGCGGCCGCACCTGGCCGGCGCCGCGGGCGCGAGGGCGGCGATCGCGCGGGAGGACCGGGCGCTGCGCGCGCTCCAGCACCCCGGGCTCGTGCGCCGCTTCGACGCCGACGTCGAGGGTCCGCGGCCGCACCTCGTGCTCGAGTTCCTCGACGGGCCGCGGCTCTCGACGCTGATCCGCCGGCACGGCGTGATCGTCGAGCAGCTGCTGCCGCTCGCGCTCGAGCTCTGCTCGGCGCTCCACTACATCGCGGCACGAGGCTGGGTCCACCTCGACGTCAAGCCGAAGAACGTGATCATGTCCGCCCCCGCGCGGCTCATCGACCTCAGCGTCGCCACGAGGGGCGACGAGGTCGCCGGCCTCGCGTCCCCCACCGGAACCGATGCGTACATGGCCCCCGAGCAGTGCGTCCCGGAGCGGTTCCGCGAGATCGGGCCTCCGGCCGACGTGTGGGGGCTCGGCGTGACGCTGTACGAGGCGATCTCGCGCTCGCTGCCGTTCCCGGCCGGGCGGCCGGACGCGCCGGCCTCCGAGGACCGATACCCGCAGCTCCGGGCGACTCCACGGCCGCTCGGCGGCGACGTGCCGCCGGAGGTCGCCGAGCTCGTTCACGCCTGCCTCGACCCCGTCCCGGCGAACCGGCCGACCGCGGTCGAGGTCGCCGACGAGGTCGAGCCGTGGGCGGCCCGGCTCCCCCGCCCGCGCCTGGGGCTCTTCCGGCCGGGCGCCCGCCGGCGGCGGAGCGCGTTCGAGGCGCGATGAGAGCATTCTCACCGCGGTCTCACGGAGGTCTCACCGGTCCCTGGAACCCTTCTGGCATCGACCGAGAACGACGCGAAGAGGAGACGGACGCATGCAGATGAGCATCGGGAAGCTGGCAGTCCTGGTCGTCGCAGTCGGGCTCGCGTTCGGCGGGATCGGCGCCGCGATCGCCGACTGGCGCGAGGCGGACGCCGGCGATCCGGTCCAGCTCGCGGCCGACGTCGACGCCAGGAAGAACGACGCGGACGACGACCTCGCGGCCGCAGGCGAGGACGACGAGGGCGACGGCGACGACACCGCGGGCGACGACGGCACCGGCGGCGGCGCCAACACCGGCGACGGCGACAACACCGCCGGCAACGACGGCACCGGCGGCAGCGCCAACACGCGCGTGGCGCCCAGCGGCGACACCGGAGGCGGAGACTCCGGCGGGGGCGACTCCGGCGGCGGCGACACGTAGGCGGCGCGCCTCAGCGGAAGCAGACACGGCCCGTCCCGAAGCCCGGGGCGGGCCGTACGCGTGCCGGCCGGCGAGCGCGCCCGAACGACGAGGCCCCGCGCGGGCGGGCCGAGGCTCCCCGGGTTGGACTCGAACCAACAACCCTCCGGTTAACAGCCGGATGCTCTGCCAATTGAGCTACCGGGGAAGGCAGCCGGGGAATGGTAGCGAGGGCGGCGCGCGGTCGCGGTCGCCGCTAGGCGAACTCGCGGAACCGCGTCCGGACGCGCGCCAGCGCTTGCTGGAGGTCCGGGAGGCGCTCCGCGTCGGCGGTCTCGAGCTCCCGCTTCAGCTTCCGCTCGCGCAGCCGGAGGAGCAGCTGCTCCGCCGTGGGCTCGTCGATCGCCTGCTGCTCTGCGCGGGCGTCGAGCTCCGCGAGCAGCGCCACGATCTCGCCGTCCTCCCCACCCATGCCGAGCAGGTGGGCCACCGCGCGACGGTGCAGGTCGACGTCGAAGTGGTCCGCGCCGAGCTCTCCGAGGACGCGAACGAGGCCCGGATGCGCGGAGACGCCTGCGAGCGCGTCGCGCTCGAGCCGCTCGTTGGCCGACAGGAGCCGCGGCGAGACGTCCTGCCGGCCTCC
>DATHTC010000225.1:0-2012 GCA_035463735.1 Gaiellaceae bacterium
CTCGCGCTCGTCCGCGGCGAGCGCGACTGACGCCGCTCACAGGCGAGCGGGATCGCAGCCCGTCGTGCGGTCCTCGTCCCGTCGCTCGCGCACCGTGGCGGCGTCCATTCACCCCCTCAGCCGTCACCTCGCGGTCGGCCACCGACCCGGCGCCGCAGCGCGGCGACGCCTCCGAGGAGCCCAGGCAGAAGACCGTGCGGGAAGAAGAGCATGATCACGATGAGCAGGAGGCCGAACACGCCGAGCGAGAGGATCGAGGGCCCCTGCGGCGGCAGGTCCCACCCGAGCAGGATCTCGCGCGTCCCGAGCTCGCGGAGCTTGTGCTCGACGTAGACGATCGTCACCGCGCCGACCACGGCCCCATACACGCTCCCGAGGCCGCCGATCGAGACCATCACGACGAACAGCAGGCTGAGGATGATCGCGAAGTCCTCGGGCCCGAGGAACTGCGCGTAGAACGTGAACAGGCCGCCCGCCAGGCCGGCGAGCCCCGCCGCGAAGACGAAGAGCTGCAGCTTGTAGAGCGGGACGTTGATCCCCGACGCCGCCGCAGCGGGCTCGTTCGCGGCGATCGCCTGCAGCGCGCGCCCGGCCCGGGACGCGACGAGGTTCGTCGCGAGCAGCAGCGCGATGCCCACGAGGCCCCACACGACCGCGGCGTGCCTCGCACCCGCGAGCTGGTGACCGCCGACGGCGAGCGGCTTGATCACGGTGACGCCGTACTGCCCGCCCGTGAACCGGTCCTGCGCGTAGAGCAACGACCACGCGATCAGCGCGAACGCGAGCGTCGCGAACGCGAGGTAGTGCCCGCGCAGGCGCATCAGCGGGATCCCGATCACGACCGCGACCGCGGCGCTGACAAGGGGCGCGACCGCCACTGCGAGCAACGGATCGATGCCCGCCTCCGGATCGACGAGCCGGGCGTCCGGATCGAGGCCGACCGTGAGGAGGCCCGACGTGTACGCGCCGATCAGGAAGAACCCCCCTTGGCCGAGCGACACCTGGCCCGCGAAGCCCATGAGGAGCGTGAGCCCAATGGCCACGAGCGCGTACAACCCCATCCGGTCGTAGAGCCCGACGTCGCCGCGATCCAGCTGGAACGGCAGCCAGCACGCGAACACGGTCGCGGCCGTCAGCGCGACGAGGCGCATCGCGAGGCGACGGCGCCGCGCGACGCGAGCCTGCACGAACGCCTCGGTGCTCATACGGCGAGCTCGCCTCGCGACCGCCAGCCGATCAGGACGAGCATCACGACGAGCGCGATGATGAGGTTGTACTGCGGGTCGATGTAGCCGATCACGAGCTGCTCGACGACCCCGAGCGCGTAGCCGCCGAGCAGCGCGAGCCTGATCGACGCGAGCCCGCCGAAGACCGCCGCTGCGAACCCGTTGATCGTGATCGTCAGGCCCGAGCTGTAGGCGACCGGCACCGTCGGCGCGAGGAGAAGCCCGCCGATCGCCGTCAGGGCACCGGCAACCGCGAACGCGATCACGGCGACGGAGCGCAGGTTGAGCCCGATCAGCTCCGCCGCCCGAGGCGAGTCCGCAGAGGCCACGAGCGCCTGGCCGACGATCGTCCGGCGAAGGAAGAGCGTGAGTCCGATCGCAGCCGCGAGGGCGACGAACGCCAGCACCGCGTACTGCGGCTGAACGAGCACGCCGCCGATGTCCCACGCGCGATCCGAGACCGCCGAGTACGACCGGGGAACCTCACCGAACGCCGCCAGCAGCGCCGCCTCGGCGAAGATCGCGATGCCGACCGTGATGATCAGGCTCGCGAGGTGCGTGGTGCGTCCCCGAATGCCGACCGCGACGACCGCGACGAGGGTCGCGACGAGCGCCGTCGCGAGGGTCGCCAGCACGGCCGCGATCGGCAGGGACATGTGCTTGCTCAGCGAGTACGTCAGGAGACCGCCGAGCACGGCGAAGACGCCCTGGGCGAAGTTCACGATCCCGGTCGCGCGGTAGACGAGGACGAGCGACATCCCGACGATCGCGAACACCGAGCCGGTC
>DATHTC010000226.1:0-4547 GCA_035463735.1 Gaiellaceae bacterium
GCCGTGATCGAGCACGACCCGCAGCCGCCGTTCGCCTCCGGGTCCGTGGAGAAGGCGGACGACGCCACGCGGCAGCGCGCCGGCGAGGTGCTCGCGCGAGGGCTGGACGCGGCCGTGGCCCGCTAGAGGCTTGATGTGGAATCGAGCGCACCCGCGACTGGGGGCCTGCACGCGGCGCATCGCGCCCGCCGCGGCCGGCGGCAAGGCAACCCAGCCTTGCCACCGTCCGCGTCGACCACGCTGCTTGGTGCATGCCCTCCCCGCGGGCACGCCCATTTTCACATCAGGCCTCTAGGTCCCAGGAGTCGCGGCCCCGCCGTCGAAGGCGGTGGGGCCGTGGCCCCGACGCAGGACGCCCTCTACGCGGAGCTCGACCTCGCCCTCTCGTGGTCCGAGGCCGAGCTGCCCCAGCGCGAGCGGACGAAGCACGTCCACGCGCTGCACCCGTACCTCGGCAAGTTCATCCCGCAGCTCGTCGAGGTGCTGCTCGAGCGCTACGTCCCCGCGGGCGGGCACGTGCTCGACCCCTTCGCAGGCTCGGGAACGACGCTCGTCCAGGCGCTCGAGAGCGGACGCGACGCGACGGGTGCCGACGTCGCGGCCTTCAACGTGCTGCTCGGCAGCGTCAAGACGGCCGAGGTGAACCCGTTCACGCTCGAGAGCGACGTCCGCGACGTCCTCCGCCGTTTGCCCGAGGCCCCCGCCGGCGCCCCGGCCGGCTTCGTCCGCCGCTGGTATGCCCCGCGCGCCGCTCGCGAGCTGCTCGCCTTCCGCGGCCTCGTGGACGGGTACGAGCACGCCGACGTCCTCCGGGTGGTGCTGGCGCGCGCCGCCCGCTCGGCGCGGCTGACGACGCACTTCGACCTCGACTTCCCGCGCGCGCCGCAGCGCGGCCCCTACTGGTGCCACAAGCACAAGCGGGAGTGCCGGCCCGTCGAGCGGGCGGCCCACTTCCTCGAGCGCTACGGCCTCGACACCGTCTCGCGGATCAAGGCGTTTGCGCGCGTGCGGGCGCGCGGCCGCAGTGCCACCGTCCTCCACGGCGACGCGCGCGAGCTCGCCTACGGCCGCCGCTTCGAGGGGGTCGTCACGTCGCCGCCCTATCCGGGGCTGATCGACTACCACGGGCAGCACCGGTACGCGTACGAGCTGCTCGAGCTGCCGGACCTGGGCCCGCTCGAGCTCGGCCGCGGCGCGTCGAAGCGGGCACTCACCGAGTACGTCGACGGGATCGCGGCCGTGCTCGCGAACGCCCGCGCCCACCTGCGGGCGGGGGCGCCCGTCTGCATCGTGGTCGCCGACCGGCGTGACCTCTACCCGGAGATCCTCGCGCGCGCCGGGCTGCGTCTCGAGGAGCGCCTCCGCCGGCACGTGAACCGCCGCACGGGGAGGCGCGCGGGCGAGTTCTTCGAGGACGTCCTCGTCGCGCGGGCTTGATCCTTCGCCTCCCGCGAGGCACTCGTCGATCGTCGCCACGTTGGGTCGGGTGTCGGGCTGCCCGAACCCGCTCTCCACCCGAACAGGCCGTGGCGGCGACGACGAGCCCGAGCGCCGCGAGCCGACCGATCACAGCAGCCCGAGCCGGTCGAGGGCGAGGTAGCCCGGCCCGACGTCGGTGCAGCGGCCGCTGCGGAGGTGCTCACGGAAAGCCGGCACGTCCACCAGCTCGACGCCCAGCTGGGCGTCCTCGGCCGTCGGCTCGGCGACCCGGCGGCAGCCCCTCGCCGCGAACACGTGACGGATCCGCGTGGAGTAGGCGCAGTCGACCATGGAGCCGAGCGCCACGACCTCGCCCGCGTAGCCCGTCTCCTCGAGCAGCTCGCGTGCGGCCGCGGCCGCGGGCTCCTCGCCCGGGTCGATCTCGCCTCCGGGGAGCTCCAGCAGCACCTCCTCCACGCCCGGTCGGAACTCGCGCACGAGGATGACGCGCCGCTCCGGCGTCAGCGCGACGACCACGGCCGTCGGCCCTTCGGCCTTGACCTCGAACTCGCGCTCGGTCCCGTCCGGGAGCCGGTAGCGACGCGCCACGAGGCGCCGGTACCCGTCGTACACGAGGCGCTCGCCGAGACGCTCCCACGCCACCCGCTGGAGGCTATGGGAGCTGCCAGACGTCCCCGCGGATGAGCGGCACGACCGAGCCGTCGGCACGGACGCCGTCCACCGCCACGTCCGGGCCGCCGACCATGAAGTCGGTGTGGAGCGACGACTGGTTGATCCCGCGCGCGAGCTGCGCCTCGGCGGGGAGCGCCTCCGCCGCTGCGTCGACCGCCCCCGCCGAGTGGCCGAGCGCGAGATGGCATGTCGCGTTCTCGTCGTAGAGCGTGTGGAAGAACGTGAGGCCGGTTCGCCCCACGCGGGAGGAGCCGTCCACGAGCGCCAGCTCCCCGAGGCGTCGCGCGCCCTCGTCGGCGTCCAGCTCGCTCGAGACCACCTCGAACCCGCGGTCGGCTCGCGCGTCGACGACCCGGCCACCCTCGAGCCGGAGCTCGAGCCCCTCGACGACGATCCCTCCGAGCACGAGCGGCCGCGTCGCCCGGACGACACCGTCGGCGCGGTCGCGATGCGGCGTCGTCAGCACCTCCTCCGTCGGAAGGTTCGCGACGAAGCGGCGGCCGTCGGCCGTCTCGTTGACACCGTGCGCCCAGCGGGAGTGGGGCCCGAGGCCGACGACGAGGTCGGTGCCGGGGCCGCGGAAGCGGACGGCGTCGAGCCCGAGGCGGTTCAGCGCCCCGGCCCGTGCCTCGAGGCTCGCGGCGTGCGCCCGCCACGCCTCAACCGGATCGTCCTCGTCGAGGCGGACGGCGTGCACGACCGCCTCCCACAGCCGGTCGACGTCCGGCACTCCGAGGACGGCGCCGGCCCAGCCCTCGGTCGGGACGCACACGATCGTCCACGCGATGCGCCCGGCAACCACGGCGCGGAGGCGCGCGGCCGTCAGCTCCGGAAGCCGCGCCAGCGCCGCCCGCCGCGGATCGAGGTCGTCGAAGGCGTGCGGATGCGGGTCACCGCCGACCGAGACGATCGCCGCGCCCGACGTCGACGCCCGCCCGAGCCGGTCGAGCAGCCACGGCGGCGTGTACTCGAGTGTGGCCTCGGCCGCGCGCGCGATGCGGGCCGCGCGCACAAGCTTGTCGTCGTAGAGGACGTCGACGTAGCGGGCGCCGGCGGCATAGCCGGCGTCCGCAAGCACCCGCGCGAACGCCGCATGCTCGACGGAGCAGTCGACGAGGAGGTCGTTCCCCGGTCGGAGGTCGAGCCCGACCCGGACGACGAGCTCCGCGTACCGCCGAAGGCGTTCCATATCCAAAGCTCTATCACACTTTCAGCACGAAGTCGGCACCGTCGCGTGCGGAGCCGGGCCGTACCGTCGACCGCGTGCTCGCGCGCGCCGTCACCCATGCGGTCGTCGGGCTCGACGCCCGCCGCGTCGAGGTCGAGGCCCACGTCCGCGGCAGCGTCCCGGCGCTCTCCATCGTCGGGCTCGCGGACCGCACCTGCCAGGAGGCGAAGGAGCGCGTCCGCAGCGGGATCGCGTCGGCCGAGCGCCACTGGCCGGGCGGCCGGATCACGGTCAACCTGGCGCCGGCGAGCCTGCGCAAGGAGGGCTCCGGGTTCGACCTGCCGATCGCGCTCGCGATCCTGGCCGCATCCGGCCAGGTGTCGACGGAGCTGCTCGCCGGGCACGCGTCACTCGGCGAGCTGTCCCTCGACGGACGCGTGCGGCCGGTCGGCGGAGCGCTCGCGGTGGCGGAGGGCGCGCGCCGGTCGGGGCTGCGGCGGATGCTGTGCGCGGCCCAGTCCGCGGCCGAGGTCGCGCTGGCCGGCGTGGAGCCCGTCCCGGTGCGGCACCTCGCCGAGGCGGCGTCGTACCTGTCGGGGGAGCTCGAGCTGCCCGCGTGGGAGCCGCCGCGCGAGAACGGCCGGCCGCCCGCGGAGGAGATGCCCGACCTCGCCGACGTCCGCGGGCAGGAGCGGGCCCGCCGTGCGCTCGAGATCGCGGCCGCGGGAGCGCACAACCTGCTGCTCGCGGGACCGCCCGGAACCGGCAAGACGATGCTCGGGCGCCGCCTGCCTGGGATCCTGCCGCCGCTCGCGGACGAGGAGGTACTGGACGTGACGCGGATCCACTCGGTCGCCGGGCTGCTCGCGCCCGACCGGCCGGTCGTCCGGACGCGTCCTTTCCGCGCCCCCCACCACAGCGCCTCGACCGCCGCGATCGTCGGCGGCGGGCCGGGGCCGCGGCCGGGGGAGGCGAGCCTCGCCCACCGCGGCGTGCTCCTGCTCGACGAGCTGCCCGAGTTCCAGCGGCCGGCGCTGGAGGCGCTGCGGCAGCCGCTCGAGGACGGCTACGTCAGCGTCGCGCGTGTCGGCGGCCGCGCGCTGTTCCCCGCCCGGTTCCAGCTCGTGGGCACGATGAACCTCTGCCCGTGCGGCGGACGGGGCGACCGCGGGGGCGGGTGCACGTGCTCCCCGCAGCGGCTCGCAGCGTTCCGCGACAAGCTCTCGCGCGCGCTCCTCGACCGCTTCGACCTCGCCGTCGTCGTGCC
>DATHTC010000227.1:0-2530 GCA_035463735.1 Gaiellaceae bacterium
GACGCCGAGCGCGAGGTTCGCCTCGACGTCCTTCGGGCACTGCGTCCAGGCGAGCACGGGGAAGAACGGCTCGCCGTCGACGAGCAGGACGCGGCCGCTCGTCGCCGCCCGCGGCGTGCGGGTCGGCGGCGGGACCTCGAAGCTCCCCGCGCGGCTGCGACGGGCGGTCGCGGTCACGGAGACGACGCGGTAGCGGTATGCCTCCCCACGGGCGAGGCCGCGAAGCGTCGCGCGGTGCGCCCTTCCCTCTTCGCTCGCGCTCGCGGTCCAGACCGTCGGCTTCCCCGCGACGGTGAGCTCCACCCAGCCGCGGCTCGGGGCGGCGGTCGTCCAGCGCACGGTCGCGGCACCGGCGCGCGTGGCGACCGCGACGTCGGCGATCACGGCGCCCTCGGGCACCGCCTGCGACGACGGCGCGGCGGCCACGAGCGCCGTGGCCACCGCGGCGAGCAGCGCCCAGCTCGGCCTCACCAGCTCGGCCTCATCGTTCCGGAGCGTAGACGCTCGCTAGATCCCCATCCGCTCGAGGAAGCGCTCCTCGCGCCGCCAGCGCGGCCGCACGCGAACACGAAGCTCGAGGAACACGTGCCGCCCGAGCAGGGCCTCCACCTCCGGACGCGCCCGCGTCCCGATCTCCTTCACCATCGCGCCGCCGCGCCCGACGACGATCTGCTTCTGCGACTCGGTCTCGACGAAGACGGTCGCGCGCACGACCTTCTCCCCCAGCTCCTCGACCTCGACGGTGAGCGCGTGCGGCACCTCCTCGCGGGTCAGCTGCAGCGCCTTCTCGCGCACGAGCTCGGCCACCTGCACCTCGAGCGGGAGGTCGGTCCGCTGCTCCGCGGGGAAGTAGCGCGGTCCCGCGGGGAGCAGCCCCACGAGCTCGTCGCGCAGCTCCGCGATCCCGTCGCCCGTCTTCGCCGACACGGGGTGGAGCGCGTGGAAGTCGCCGAGCGCCGCCGCCGTCTGCATCTGCTGCGCGATGTGCCCAGGCTTCAGCCGGTCGACCTTGTTCACGGCGATCACGACCGGGACGCCGAGCGCGAATACCTTCCCCGCGATGAAGCGGTCGCCGGCGCCGATGCGCTCGCGCGCGTCGACCACGAACAGCACCGCGTCGACGTCGGCGAACGAGTCGTCGACGGTGCGCTGCATGTGCTCCGTGAGCGCATCGCGGGGCCGCTGGAAGCCCGGCAGGTCGACGAGGACGAGCTGGTGACCCTCGCCGTTCGCGACCCCGAAGATCCGCCGCCGCGTCGTCTGCGGCTTGTCGGAGACGATCGCCACCTTGCCGCCGCAGAGCGCGTTCACGAGCGTCGACTTGCCGACGTTCGGGCGCCCCGCCACCGCCACGAACCCGCTCCTCACGGCTCGGGCAGGTCCCAGGTGTCGGGAAGGAGCTCGGCGGGCGTGTACTCGGCGATCGAGCCGTCCTGGCGGCGGAAGGAGACGCGACCGACGCGGAACTCGTGCAGCCACTGCCGACAGCCGCCGCACGGGGACGCGGTGATCCCGACCGCCTCGACGTCGCCGGGGCCGTAGCCCTCGACGACGGCACGCGAGAGCGCCGTCCGCTCGGCGCAGACGCCGAGCGGGTACGCCGCGTTCTCGACGTTCACGCCCTCGACCAGCGTCCCGTCGCGCATGAGCGCGACCGCGCCCACGTGGTAGCGCGAGTACGGGGCGTACGCCTTCGCCGCCACCGCCTCCGCACGCTCGACCAGCTCGGCCCCGTTCGTCACCGCGACATCGTGCCCGTGCCGTACACGAAGTGCCCCGCCGAGCTGCGCGCGAGCTCGAGCTTCCAGCCGAGCGGCGCCACGCGGCGGGCGAGCTCCTCGGGCCGCCAGCGGCGCTTGACGACGCGAAACTCGCGCCCGTCGGCGAGCCGCCGCACCTCGACCTCACCCTCGCCGCTCCACCTCTGGGAGCTGTCGCCGGCAGCGCTGTCGACGAGGAACACCCGCCCGCCCCGCCGCAGCGCCCGCCGCACGAGCGCCCAGAACGCGTCGAGGCGCTCCTCGGGGACGTGGGACAGCCAGAAGGCGAAGCAACAGAGGTCGAAGCGGTCGCGCGGCTCCCACGCGAAGAGGTCGGCGACGACGTACTCGACGGACGTGGGCGAGCGGCGGCGGTTGACGGAGAGCACCTCCTCGCTCGCGTCGACCGCGACCACCCGCCGCGCCCCTGCTGCAAGTCGTCCGGTCCAGGTGCCGGTTCCCGCCGCGAGCTCGAGCACGTCGCCGAACGGCCGCAGCGCGTCGAGCGCCGTCTCGACCTCGGCGACGTCGGCCGCCCAGCGCGCGTTCCCGTCGGGGCCGAGGTCGTAGCGGCCGCGCCGGTGCCACCAGTCGTCGTACTCGGGCGCCCGCGCGGCGTAGTAGCGGCGCTGCTCGGCGAGGACGTCCACCTAGGCGAACACCTGGATCACCACGAGGGCGGTGAGCGAGCCGAGCAGCGCGCCCCAGAAGACCTCGAGCGCCGAGTGGATCCCCGCCTCGACGCGCGTCTGCGCGACGAGCAGCGCGAG
>DATHTC010000228.1:0-2869 GCA_035463735.1 Gaiellaceae bacterium
TCGCCGACACGAAGTTCGAGCTCGGCCTCGACGACGAGGGGACGCTCGTGCTCGCGGACGAGGCGCTGACGCCGGACTCCTCGCGGTTCTGGCCGGCCGACGCGTACGAGCCGGGTCGCGGCCAGCCGTCCTTCGACAAGCAATACGTCCGGGACTTCTGCGAGACGACCGGCTGGGACAAGGCGGGACCGGGGCCGGAGCTGCCGGACGAGGTCGTCGCGGGGACGCGCGCCCGCTACGTCGAGGCGTTCGAGCTCCTGACCGGGATCCGCTTCGACGCCTACCTCGCCGACCCCGAGGTGGTGCTCGCGTGAGAGCCACCGTGCTCGTGCGGCCGAAGGAGGGGATCCTCGACCCGCAGGGCGAGGCCGTGCGCACCGCGCTCGACCACCTCGGGTTCCCGGCCTCCGCGGCTCGCGTGGGACGCCTGATCGACCTCGAGTTCGAGGGGCGCCCGGAGCAGGAGGCGCGACGCGAGCTCGAGCGGATGTGCGAGCAGCTGCTCGCGAACCCGCTGATCGAGAGCTACGAGATCGAGGTCCGGCCGTGACCCTCGCCCCGGGAGACCGGGCGCCGCGGGTCGCCGTCGTCGTCTTCCCAGGCTCGAACGACGACCGCGACGCCGCCTGGGCCCTCGGGGCGCTGGGCGCGGACGCGGTGGCCGTGTGGCACGCCGAGGTTGAGCTGCCGGACGTCCAGGGCGTGCTGCTCCCGGGCGGGTTCTCCTACGGCGACTACCTCCGCTGCGGCGCGATCGCCCGTTTTGCGCCCGTGATGGCGGCAGTCCGCCGCTTCGCCGAGGACGGCGGGCCGGTGCTCGGGATCTGCAACGGCTTCCAGATCCTGTGCGAGGCGGGGCTGCTGCCGGGGGTACTGCGGCCGAACGCGTCGCTCTCGTTCGTGTGCCGCGACGTGCCGGTGCGCGTCGAGCGCAGCGACCTCGCGATCACGGCTCGGTGCGCACCCGGACAGGTGCTGACGATCCCGATCAAGTGCGGCGAGGGTGCCTGGTACGCCGACGACCTCCTGCTCGCGCGCCTCGAGGCCGCGCGGCAGATCGTGTTCCGGTACGAGGGCGAGAACCCGACGGGCGCGCGCGCAGCCGTGGCGGGTGTCTGCAACCCGCGCGGGAACGTCGTCGGGCTGATGCCGCACCCCGAGCACGCGGTCGACCCGCTGCTGGGCTCCGGCGACGGCGGGCTCCTGCTGGCGGGGCTCGTCGACGCTGCGCGCGAGCGCCTGCTCGTCGCCGCCTGATCGCTCAGCTCCTCGTCCAGCCGAGGGCCTCCTGGAGCGCCGGGTGCTCGGCGAGGGCCGCCCACAGCTTCTCGAGGTCGCGCCGCCGCAACGTCACCGGGCCACGACGCACGGCGCCGTCCGTCGTGTAGGCGATCCGGACGAGCCGCTCGCCCCCCTCGGCCTCGAGCAGCTCGACGACGCTCGCGAACCGCCGCTCGCCCGCGCGCTGCGGCACGGTGACGCGCTCCACCGGCGTCGCCGGCCCCCACGGGGTCGCGACTCGCGACGCCGCGCCCTTCGCCGCCTTCGTCGCCCTTGCCGCCTTCGGTGTCGCCGTGCCCGCCATCCTGACGAGCGTAGGCGGCGAGCTGTCACGCGTGGGTGCCGAGAACGTGCGGAATCCGTGCCGGCGAGAGCGGGCTCTCCGGCAGGCCCTCGCGGGGCGGCCCGTTGTTGGCGCCTGGTGCAACGTCGTTCGGCGCGTCGGGGTGGAAGAGCGACGCGAGGTGCTGGATGTGCCCGCGCCCCGGCCCGAGCTCGAACTGCCCGCCGCCGTAGAGCGCGATTCCGCGGGCCTCGCACGTCTCGTAGAACTCGAACAGCCTGCGAAGCGTGCCGAAGCGCGACGGCTTCACGTTCAGCGTGCGCGGCGGGAACGGCAGCGCGTCGACGTCGGCGACGGAGTGGATCGGCGCGTCCCAGGTGATCCGGTCGCGGTGCGGCTCGAGCGCCGCGGCGGCCTCGGCGTCGTCGTCGAGGTTCGGATCCTCGATCCAGGCCTCCGGGAACGCCTCCGCGGCGAGCCGGTAGAGGCGCGCCGACGGGGGGTTGTCGACGGAGGTGCCGCGGTAGGCGCCCTTGAGGTCGACCACGTCGACGCCGGCGAGGCCGTTCAGGCGCGCGGCGAGCCCGTCGTCCCACTCGTCCGTCGGGTCGAGCTTGAAGCGGAGCTCCGGGTACAGGCGCACCCACGACGCGAGCGGCTCGAGCGTGGCCGCGTCGATCCGCGTCGAGGCGACGAACGAGAGGGGCCGGGCGCGCCGGTCGACGACCTCGCCGAGCGACCGCCCCGCCTGCCGGAGCGCGAGGTCGAGCGCGGCGCTCTCCCAGGCCCAGCGCCGGTAGTCGCGCTGAGGCTCCATCGAGATCGGCCCGCCGTACAGGTCGACCTCCTCCAGCAGCTCGGACAGCTCGCCGAGCGTCCCCCGGAACCCCGCGACCGCGGGTTCGGGAGCTCGCGCGGGCTCGTGGAGCGAGGCGTCGTACGTGACGTCCTCGCCGACGCCCTCCGCGCCGCCGCCGCGAAGACGTACCACCGTCGTGACGCGGGTGAACTCCGGCGAGACGGGCTGGGACAGCTGCTCGCGCTCCACGGCCTCGACCTCGACAGGGAGGGCGGCGATGTGGTCGGCGAGAGCCATCGCCGCGAGGCTACACCGCGGCCGCTACGCTGCCGCGGCGGGTGCCGCCGCGGCGCCGCTCTCTCCCGGATGCTGGGCTACGTCGTCAGGCGCGTCCTCTGGACGCCTCCGCTGCTGCTCCTCGTCATGCTCGTGACGTTCGCGCTCATGCGCGGGATCGGCGGCAGCCCCTTCCGGCTCGAGTTCGGCGGTCTCCCGCAGCCGCTCGT
>DATHTC010000229.1:0-2818 GCA_035463735.1 Gaiellaceae bacterium
CCAGCATCGCACCGGCCGCGAGCGCCTTGAACGTCCACGCGGCCGCGTCGTGCGAGCTCCCCACGGCGGCCGCGACGGGTGCGGAGGCGAGCGTGAACGCCGGGCCGTACGCGGAGGTGCGGTCGCGCCAGTCCGCCCCCATCCACGGCAGCGCGGGGTCTCCTGGGAACTCCTCCGGCGGCCGCTCGTACGGGCTCTCGCCGTGCACGACCGCGACGCGGCCGTACGCCCAGTACGTCCAGGCGTCGGTCGACAGCAGCAGCGGCGCCGCGAGGGGGACGAGCTGGATCGCGAGCGCGAGCGTGGCCACGGCGCGGAGCGACGCGGCACGTCGCGAGAGCAGCCACGCCCCGCCCGCGTAGGCGAGCGCCGCCGCGACGGCGCACGCGAGGAAGACGCGGGCCCACAGTGGGTCACCCGACGGCCGTCCGCCGTCCCGAGGGACGAGGGTCGACGCCTCCGGCCACGCGACCGCCACGCAGGCGGCCACGAGCGCGAGGACGATCGCGCCGGCCGCGAGCGGCGCGCGGCCGGAGAGCCTAGGGCGGCGAGACAGCGCCGTCGTCGGGCGGCGGCTCGGCCGGCGTCTCGACCGGCGGCTCGGCCGGCTGCTCCACCGGCGGCTCGGCGGGCTGCTCCGGCTGCTCCTCCGTCGTCGCGGGTGCCTCCTCCTCCGACGAGTCGCCCGACGAGTCAGACGAGTCGGAGGAGTAGTACGCACCGTCCATCGCGTACTGGAGCGTGTGGTACGTCCACTCCGGCTCGCCCTCCGGCTCGCGCCACTCCTTGACGGGCTTCCCGTCGGTGACGGCGCGCATGAACTTGCCCCAGATCTCTGCGGGGAAGGTGCCGCCGGCGACGCGGATCCCGTGGACGCTGTCCATCGAGATCTTCCCCTTCGGGTAGCCCACCCAGACGGTCGCCTGCAGGTTCGGCACGTAGCCGCAGAACCAGGCATCGGTGAAGTCGTCGGTCGTGCCGGTCTTGCCCGCCGCCGGCCGGCCAAGGTAGGCGTTCGGGTACCCGGTGCCGCCCTCGACGTTGTCCTCGAGGATCTGCGTCACCTCGTGGGCGACCCAGTCGGGGATCACCCGCTGGCGCTCGACCTTGCCCCAGCCCGCGTCCTTGTCGATCTGGCCGTTCGCGAGGACGACCTTGAGGATCGCCGTCGGCTTCGAGTAGACCCCGCCGGCCGCGATCGTCGCGTACGCGGAGGACATGTCCAGCGGCGAGACCTCTCCGGCGCCGAGGCCGAGCGAGGGCACGATCGGGAGCGTGCTGCGGATCCCGAGCTTCCGCGCCATCTCCGCCACCTTCTCGGGGCCCACGTCCAGGGTCAGGCGCGCGTACACGCTGTTGTCCGATCGGAGCGTCGCCCGGTGGAGGCTCGTGACGCCGATGTAGGAGTGGTCGTACGTCTGGGGGCACCACGCGGTCGGCGGCTCGGCCTCGCAGTTCCCGTCGCCCGCGGGGTCGTATTCGAACGGCGCCGACAGGTACGACGTCGAGGGGCTGATCCCCTCGGCGATCGCCGCCGCGAGCACGAACGTCTTGAACGTCGAGCCGGCCTGCCGGCGCGCGTCTGAGGCGAGGTTGAACTGGTTGCCCTTCTTCCCCGGCGTGACCGCGACCATCGCCCTGATGCGGCCGTTGGACGGATCGATCGCGACGAGGGCAGCAGCGGGATCGTCCCGGTACGGCAGCGTCTCGACGATCGCCTTCCGCGCTTCGATCTGCATCCGGCGCGAGACCGTCGTGTACACCCTGAGGCCGCCGGAGCGGACGGTGCGCGCGCCGTACGCGTCGTTGAGCTCCTCGAGCACGTACGAGAAGAAGTAGGGCTCCCGGATCCGCTGGTAGAGCCGCCCCGGACGCAGCCGCAGCGGCGACGCGGCCGCGGCGCGGAACTCGGGCTCGGTGATGTCGCCGTTCGCGAGCATGGCGCGCAGCACGTCGTTCCGGCGCGCGACCGCCCGCTCCGGGTTCTTGATCGGGTCGTACTGCGACGGCGCCTGGGGCAACCCGGCGACGAGCGCCGCCTCGACGAGCGTCAGGTTCCGTGCCTTCTTCGAGAAGAACGTCTGCGCGGCCGCCTCGACACCGTACGCGTGGCTGCCGTAGTAGATCTGGTTCAGGTAGCCGGCGAGGATACGGTCCTTCGACCACTGCCGGTTGAGCTTGATCGCGAGACAGGCCTCCTTCACCTTCCGCTCGACGGTCCGCTCGTTCGACACGGGGTAGAGGTTGCGGACGAGCTGCTGCGTGATCGTCGACCCGCCCTGCACGACCTTCCCGGCCTTGATGTCCTCGACGAGCGCGCGGAGGATGCCCTCGAAGTCGACCCCGCCGTGCTCGTAGAAGCGGCGGTCCTCGATCGCGATCGTCGCCTTCGGCAGCCACTTGCTCATCGACTTCAGCGGCACCGGCTGGCGGTTCTTCTCGGCCGGGATCGTCCCGAGGAGCGACCCGTCGGCGGCGTAGATGAACGAGTTCTGGCCGATCGAGACCGGGCGCAGCGACGCGAGGTCGCAGTTGGAGCCGACCGCCGCTGCCCCGCCGACGGCCGCGCTCGTGATCGCGACCGCGACGACCGCGAGGACGATCCCCAGCAGGAGGTAGCGCCGCTTGCGCGCGACCCGCGCGCGCCGGCGCGCGCGACGGCGCCGGTGGTTGACGCCGGGCTGGGGCCGGGCGCTGCCACCCCGCGGCGGCGTCACGCGAAGAGGCCCTCCGCACGCAGGCGCTCGTGCACGCGCAGGCGGAGCTCGCGCTCACGCCGCTGCGCAGCGGCCTCCGAGGCAGCCTGCTCCTGCACCAC
>DATHTC010000230.1:0-2768 GCA_035463735.1 Gaiellaceae bacterium
CTCCGCCGGCACGTCGGCGTGGGCGATGGCCACGCGGGGGGCCTCGCCCGCCTCCGCGTCGAACGTCCGCTCGAGTGTCTCGAGCGCCCGCGTCCGCCCGCGGACGCGCCGGAAGGGCGTCACCTCGCCGTCGACGAGCCGCAGCACGGGCTTCAGGTGCGCGAGCGCGCCCGCGAGCCCCGCGACGCGCGACACGCGGCCGCCGCGCACGAGGTACTCGAGCGTGTCGAGCGCGACCAGCGCGACGGCGTCCTGCCGGAACCGCTCCGCGAGCGCCTCGACCCCCTCCGTGGTCGCTCCCGTGCCGAGCCGGCGCTCGATCGCGTCGGCCAGCAGCACGATCGCGCCCGAGACGGAGCCGGAGTCGACCACCTGCACGCCCTCGAGCCCTTCGGCGGCGAGACGCGCGCTCTCGAACGCCCCCGACGCGCGCGCGGTCGTGATCACCGAGACGACGTACGGCCGCTCGGCCAGGGCGGCGCGGAAGGCGTCCTCGAACTCCCCCGGGCTGGGCTGCGACGTCCGCGGCGCCGCTCCCTCGCCACGCAGCCGGGCGTAGAACGCCGACGCGGTGAGGTCGACCGAGTCGCGCAGGTCGCGGCCGTCGAGGTGGACGTGCATCGGCACCACGCGCCAGTACGGCCGTCCGTCGGCGAGCGTCGCCACGTCGGACGCGGAGTCGACGACGAGGGTGGTGTTCTCACGGGTTCGCAGGACGGGCAACGCAGGTGGAAGTATCGGGCACGAGGGCACCGTCCGCAGACGCGCCGTCGTACCATCGGCCGATGACGTGCTCGGCGTGCGGGTTCGCGAGCGGCCCGGGGGCGCGGTACTGCGCGTCGTGCGGCCGTGCCCTCGGCAGGCCGTGTCCTGGATGCGGCTCCGCGACGGAGCCGGGGTTCGCCTTCTGCCCTGCATGCGGCACGCCGCTGGCCGGGCTGGCCGCTCGCGGCCGGGAGCGGCGAACCGTCACAGTCGTCTTCGTCGACCTCGTCGGCTTCACGAGCCGTGCTTCGGCACTCGATCCGGAGGACGTCCGTGCGTTGCAGGCGCCGTACCTCGCCCGCGTCCGGGCCGAGCTCGAGCGGTTCGGGGGCACTGTCGAGAAGTTCATCGGCGACGCGGCGATGGCCGTCTTCGGCGCGCCCGTCGCGCACGAGGACGACCCGGAGCGCGCGGTGCGAGCGGGGCTGGCGATCCTGGACGCCGTCGAGGAGCTCAACGACGCCGACCCGAGACTTGGGCTCGAGGTCCGTGTCGGCGTCAACACGGGCGAAGCGCTGGTCACCCTCGATGCGCGGCCGGAGGAGGGCGACGTCCTTGCCTCCGGCGACGTCGTCAACACGGCCGCGCGGATCGAAGCGGCTGCGCCGCCGGGGGCCGTGCTCGTCGGCGAGTCGACGTTCGCGGCGACGAGCGGCGCCGTCGAGTACGAGCAACGGGATCCCGTCTCCGCGAAGGGCAAGGATCGACCCGTCCCCGTGTGGCGCGCCGTGGCGACGGCCCGGAGGCCGGGACGCGCGCAGCCGGCCCGCGACGCACCGCTCGTCGGCCGGGGCGCCGAGCGTGCAATCCTCCTCGAGGCCCTCGAGCGCGCACGGGAGGAACGCCACGTCGGCCTGCTCACGCTGGTCGGCGTTCCCGGAATCGGCAAGAGCCGGCTCGTCTTCGAGCTGCTCGCGGAGCTGGACCAGGACGCCCGGGAGACGCGCGTCCTGCTCGGGCGCTCGCTCCCCTACGGCGACGAGGGGGCCACCTTCTGGGCGCTCGTCGAGATGGTGCAGGCGCTGGCCGGCATCGACCCCGCCGACGGGCCGGACGCAGCCGACGCGAAGCTCGTCGCCACGGTCGCGGGCGTCGTCGCCGATCCGGCCGATGCGCACTGGGTGCTCGGCCACCTGCGCCCCCTCGTCGGCGTCGCCACCGAGCGCGGTGCCGCCGACACGCGCGCGGAGGCGTTCGCGGCGTGGCGGCGGCTCTTCGAGGCGCTCGCAGAGGAGCGGCCCACGGTGCTGGTGTTCGAGGACCTCCACTGGGCCGACGAGGGCCTGCTCGAGTTCGTCGACCACCTCGTCGACTGGGCCGGCGAGGTGCCGCTGCTCGTGGTCGCGACCGCGCGACCCGAGCTGCTCGAGCGCCGCCCGGATTGGGGCGGCGGGAAACGGAACGCGCAGACGATCTCTCTGGGCGCGCTCTCCGACGACGACACGACCCGTCTCCTGTCGAGCCTGCTCGAAGGCGCGATCCTCCCGGGGCCCCTGGAGGCGGAGCTGCTCGAGCGCGCCGGCGGCAACCCGCTCTTCCTGGGCGAGTACGTGCGGATGCTGGTCGACCGCGGCGTCCTCCGGCGAGGGGGCGGCGACCAGCAACTGGACGCCGCGGGACTCGCGGTTCCGGCGTCGGTGCGCGCCGTGATCGCGGCACGGCTCGACACGCTGGAGCCGACGGAGAAGGCGTTGCTCCAGGACGCGGCGGTCCTCGGCGACCGCTTCGAACGCAGCGCGCTCGCTGCCCTCGCGGCCGAGGGCGAGGGAACGGTCGAGGAGCTCCTGCTCACGCTGGAGCGCAAGGAGTTCGTCAGACGCGACCGGGCCGACGGCGCGCAGTCGGACCGTGGCTGGGTGTTCCGCCACGTCCTCGTCCGCGACGTCGCGTACGAGCAGGTCGCACGGAGCCGCCGCGGCGAGCAGCACGCCCAGGCCGCCGCGTGGCTCGAGGAGACCGGACGGGTCGAGGATCGCGCGGAGACGCTGGCCCACCACTACCTC
>DATHTC010000231.1:0-4011 GCA_035463735.1 Gaiellaceae bacterium
GCAGCGGCACCTCTCCGTGCGCCGGGCCTCGACGTACGGGCGCGTCCAGCTCAGCCCGCACGCCGGCGAGCTCCCGTTCAAGCAGCGGGTGCTCGAGCCCGCGAAGCTGCGCCTCGCCGGGTGGGCGCTGCGGCTGACGCCGAAGTCGAGCGTCGACTCGGTGGCGCGGAAGCTGCGGGCCGCCGGCTTCGCGCGACGGATCTCGCCGACCGGCTTCCTCGCCGCCAAGGTGCTCACCGGCACGGGCGGCCTGCTCGTGGGCGCCGTCCTGGGCTCGTCGCGAGGCACCGCGATCGCGCTCCTGCTCGGCCTCATGGGCGCGGGGATGCTGTTCGTCCTCCCCGACATGGCCCTCACGTTCCGCGCGCGCTCGCGCAACGAGACGATCCGCGGCGAGCTCCCCGACGTGCTCGACCTGCTCGCGGTCTCGGTCGAGGCCGGGCTCGGCTTCGACGGGGCGGTTCAGAAGGTGACCGAGCACATGCACGGGCCGCTCGTGGACGAGTTCTCGCTCGCGCTCGGCGAGATGCGCGTCGGCGAGTCGCGCGCGGACGCCCTCCGCCACCTGTCCGAGCGCGTCGACGCGCCGGAGATGGCCGCGTTCGTGCGCGCGATCATCCAGGCCGACCAGCTCGGCATCGCGCTGGGCCGCATCCTCCGCGTGCAGGCGGCCGACGCCCGCCACCGCCGCCAGGCCGCCGCCGAGGAGAAGGCGATGAAGGCGCCGATCAAGATGCTGTTCCCGACGGTGCTGTTCATCTTCCCGGCGATGTTCGTCGTCATCCTCGGCCCGGCGATGATCTCGCTCCTCGACACGTTCTCCTCGGTGTAGACGGATGCCCGACCAGAACGAGACCGAGAAGGGCTTCGGCTCCGGCCTCCGCGCGAAGGTCGCGAAGAAGCAGGAGCCGGCCGGCGAGCACACGGACGCCGTCCCGGCGGAGCCGGAGGTCGTGCCCGAGCCGGAGCCCGTCGCGCCGACGCCTCCCCCGGTCGCGGCCGCGGCACCGCCCCCGTCGCAGCCGGACTTCGACCTGCCCGACCTCGACGCCCTCCGCGCCGAGCTCGCGGCCGCGCTCACGCGCGAGCGGGAGCTGCAGCTGACGCTGCAGGAGCAGCTGGTGCGGGCCGAGCGGGGCCTCGACGCCGAGCGGGAGCTCGCGGTGCGCGCGGCCGCCGTCGAGGACCGGGCCGCCCGGCTCGCGGCGCAGGAGACGGAGCTCGCCGAGCGCGAGCGGCGCGCCGCCGAGCTCGCGGCCGAGGCCGAGGAGGAGCGGCGCCGGCTGCGCGCGCTCCAGGACGTGGTGGCGACGGAGCAGGCCTACGTGAACGAGCGGCAGGTGTCCGTCGAGACGAAGGTCGACGAGCTGAAGCAGGCCGAGCGCGAGCGCGCGCGGGCCGCGGCGGACCTGTCGAAGCAGGCCGAAGCGCTCGCCGAGCGCGAGCGAAAGCTCGAGCGCACGCAGGCACAGCTCGAGACGCGCGACCGCGAGGGCAAGGCGCGCCTCGAGGCGCGCGAGCGCGGCCAGACGGAGCGCGAGTCGGGCCTGAAGGCGCGCGAGAAGGAGCTGCGGGAGGCGATGCAGCGGGTCGAGGCCCGCGAGCGCGAGGCGGCCCGGAACGACGCCCGCCTGGCGGCGAAGGACGAGGCCCTCGGCGAGCGCGAGGCGGAGCTGATGCTGAAGCAGGAGCGGCTCCGCGAGCAGGCGCAGCGCTTCGAGAACGACTGGCAGGGCAAGGACCGGCAGGCCTCCGACGTCCTCAGCCGCCTCGGCGAGCTCGACGCCCGCGAGACGGAACTGGCGGCGCGGGAGGCCGAGCTCAACCACCGCGAGGCGCAGCTCGGACGCGTGAACCGCGAGGAGGCGAGAGGCCGTGACCTCGACGCGCTCGCGGAGCGGCTCGAGGAGCGCGAGCGCGAGCTGGCCGCGCGCGACGCGGAGCTCGCGAGCTCGGAGCAGCTGATGGAGTCCCAGCGCAAGCGCGCGGAGCGCCGGGACGAGCGGCTCGCGTCGATGGAGCAGGCGCTCCACGACCGGATCCGCGACCTCGACGAGCGCGAGGCCGAGCTCGAGCAGAAGCTGGCGAGCATCGAGGCCGACTGGGAGCTGCGCAGCGACAAGCTCACGCAGCGCGAGCAGTCGCTGGAGGAGCTGCAGCGGCGCCTCGACCAGAAGGAGTCGCAGGTGGCCGCGTACGTCGGCCAGATCCAGGGGACGCTCGACAAGCGCGACGCCGAGTGGTGGGAGAAGCAGCTCGGCGGGAACGGCAACGGGTCGGCGTAGCGCCGGCCCGCGCCGTCAGGCGTCGCAGGTCTCGGGGTCGTTCGCGAGCGGGAGCCGCCCGAGCAGCTCGGCGAGCAGGCGCCGCTCGCTCGGGCCGAAGCGGTCGAGGAACAGCCGGTGGATCCCGGCGACGTGCGTCGTCGCCGCCTCGCGCAGCTTCGCGTAGCCCTCGTCGGTGAGCTCGGCGAACACGACGCGCCTGTCGCTGTCGGAGCTGGCGCGGCACACGAGACCTGCAGCCTCGAGGCCGTCGAGGAGCCGCGTGATCCCCGAGGCAGAGAGCAGCACCCGCTCGGCGAGGTCGACGCGACGCAGCCGGCGGCCCTCCGCGCGGGCGAGCACGAGCAGCACCTCGTAGTCGTTGAGCGTGAGCCCGTGACCCTGCAGCAGCTCCGCGTTGAGCTCCCGCGTGAGTGCCGCGTGCGCCCGCAGGAACCGCGTCCACGCCTCGAGCTCGACCGCCTCCCTCGTCTCGGCCGGTGCGCTCATCCGGACCGAAGCGTACCCGGGCGGCCCCGGCGGAACGGGCTCCGGCCGCAGGTAGCGTTGCCGGGGTGCAACGACCCGCGATCGTCGCCGAGCAGCTCGTCAAGCAGTTCCGCAAGGGCCCGCGCGCGGTGGCGGGAATCGACCTCGAGGTGGCGCCGGGCGAGATCTACGGCTTCCTCGGCCCGAACGGCGCCGGGAAGTCCACGACCGTGCACATGCTCACGACGCTGCTGCCGCCGACGTCGGGGACCGCGGTCGTCGCGGGACACGACGTCGTGACGGACGGGCCGAGCGTCCGCGCGGCGATCGGGGCCGCGCTCCAGGAGGCCGCGCTCGACCCGTTCCTCACCGCACGGGACCACCTCCGACTCCAGGGCGCGCTGCACGGGCTCCCCCGCGACGAGCGGCGACGGCGCGGCCAGGAGCTGCTGGAGCGCGTCGGCCTCACGCTCGCCGCCGACCGCCGCGTCCGCACGTACTCGGGCGGGATGAAGCGCCGGCTCGACCTCGCGCTCGCGCTCGTCCACCGCCCGCGCATCCTCTTCCTCGACGAGCCGACGACGGGGCTCGACCCGCAGAGCCGGAGCGCCCTGTGGACGGAGGTGGGGCGGCTCGCACGCGACGACGGCGTCACCGTGTTCCTGACGACGCAGTACCTGGAGGAGGCGGACGTGCTCGCCGACCGCGTCGGGATCATCCACCGCGGGCGGATCGTCGCCGAGGGCCCGCCCGAGGAGCTGAAGGCGGAGATCGGCCGCCCCACGGTCGAGGCCACGCCGGCGAACCCGGCCGAGGCCGATGCGATTACAGGAGTGCTGCGGCGCTTCGGCGACGGCACCGCGGCGCAGCCGGGAGCGGTGGCCGTGCTGCTCGCGCCGGGCCACGACCTCGCCGACGTGGTCCGCGCACTCGACGCGGAGCGCCTCGAGGTCGCGACGCTGCGCCTGCATGCGCCGACGCTCGACGACGTGTTCCTGGCCAAGACGGGCCGCACGCTCGAGGGCGAGCAGGAGGGCGGACAGGGCGAGCAGGAGCCCGAGCCGGTGCCCGCATGACCGGCCGTCGACGAGATCGGGTGCGCGCGTCGTCGGGCGGCGGCGGGGGCCGGCTCGCCCGGGCAGGAGCCCTCGCGCCCGGGAGGCACGCGTGACCCGCTGGATCGGGAACGTCGCGCAGCTGACGCGGCGATCCCTGCTCCGCTCGCTCCGGCAGCCGGGGAGCATGTTCTTCGCGCTCG
>DATHTC010000232.1:0-5084 GCA_035463735.1 Gaiellaceae bacterium
GGCGCTGGAGACGGTCGAGCCCGGCTCCCCCGTCGCGCTCGCGTTCCGCCGCGGGGACGAGCGCACGACCGCCCGCGTGCGCACGGTGCCGTCGAGCGACGATCCGCGCCGCGCGGCGATCGGCGTGTTCGTCTCGCAGGCGGCCGACATCCGGCTCCCCGTCGACGTGCGCATCGACGCGGGCGCCGTCGGCGGGCCCTCGGCCGGGCTCCCGTT
The DNA here is from genome assembly GCA_035463735.1 of Gaiellaceae bacterium. GTDB lineage: Bacteria > Actinomycetota > Thermoleophilia > Gaiellales > Gaiellaceae > DATHTC01. Next base: position 217 of record DATHTC010000232.1, read on the forward strand.
CGCGCTCGAGGTGCTGGAGAAGCTCGGACGCGACGCCGACCAGGGGCTCGACGTCGCGGCCACCGGCGAGCTCGAGCTCGACGGCAGGGTCGGCGCCGTCGGCGGCCTGAAACAGAAGACGATCGCCGCGAAGGACGCCGGCGTCGACGTCTTCCTCGTCCCGGCTGGGGATAACGCGGAAGAGGCGCGCCGCCATGCGGATGGGCTGCGGATCGTGCCTGTGAGGACTTTTCAACAGGCGTTGCGCGCACTGGCAACTGCGGCAGGTTGACATAATTTTCGCCAATTTCTAAACGACCGGAAATTGCGCGGATTTCCTCTTGTCATCTCTTGATCCCCGGGTTCGCGCCTCTAGGATGCCGCGGTGTCGGAGCGGGCGCAGAGGACTTCGTAGAGCACTTGGGAGAGCGACGATGAGCAAAGCCACTGGAGCAACCTGCAACGATTGCTATTTTCGTCGCGCCGGCCTGTGCGCGCTGCCGGGCGAGACGCCGTGCCCGACGTTTCGCGCGGTGAGCCGCGGCGCGCTCGCCCTCCAGCCGCCCCGCCAGCCGCGCCTCGTGCCGCGCGGCCCGGCGCTCGTCGCGCAGCACGCGGCCGCGTAGCTACACGCGGACGGGCAGGAGCCCGGCGAGCCGCGCGATCCCCTCGCCGATCTCGTCGGGAGAGGCGAAGCTGAACGCGAGCCGCGCCTCGGAGCGCCCATCCGCGCCGCCGGGGAAGAAGTCGCTCCCGCGCACGAACGGCACCCCGGCCTCGGTCGCCCGGCGGAGCAGCTCGGCAGCGTCGACCCCCTCGCCGAAGTCGATCCACAGGAAGTAGCCACCCTCCGGCCGACTCCATCGTGCGGCCTCGCCGAGCTCCCGTGCCAGCGCGTCGAGCATCGCGTCGCGACGCGTCCGCAGCAGGCCGCGGACGCGGTCGAGGTTCGGCTCGAAGCGCCCGCGGCGGACGAACTCCCACACCGTCGCCTCGCCCAGCAGCGCCGGCGTGATGTAGGTCGCGAGCGCCGCCGCCTCGAACGGGGCGACGAGCTCGTCCGGCAGCACGAAGTAGCCGACGCGCAGACCGGGAGCGACCGTCTTCGAGAAGGACGAGGTATATGCGACGAGGCGCCCGCCCTCGAGCTCGAGCAGCGTCGGCGGCGCGTCGCCCTCGAAGCGAACGAGCCCGTAGGGGTCGTCCTCGAGCACCGGCAGCCCGTGGGCGCGCGCGAGCTCGACGAGACGCCGCCGGCGGTCGGCCGGCAGCGTGCGACCGCTCGGGTTCTGGAACGTCGGGATCGTGTACAGGAACGCCGGCGACGGCCCTCGGCCGAGCGCGTCCTCGAGCGCGTCGAGGTCGAGCCCGTCGTCGTCCTGGGGCACCGCCTCCACGTCCGCGCCGAGCGTCGCGAGCAGCGTGAGCGGGCGGTCGTAGGTCGGCGCCTCGACGAGGACGCGCGCCCCGCGCGCCTCGAGCTGGCGGCGCGCGTAGAACAGGAACCCCTGGAGCGACCCGTTCGTGAGGGCGACGCGCGAGGCAGCGACCCCGTGTCGCTCCGCGACCCATTCGCGCAGCGGGCCGTAGCCGCCCGCGGGGCCGTAGCCCAGCACCGCGGGGTCGTTTGCCACGGCGGCGCGGGCGCAGTCGGCCAGCTCCTCGGCGGGCAGGCACTCGGGCGCCGGCGCGCCCCGCGCGAACGAGATCGTCCCCACCGCGCCAGTGTAGTGGCGCCCCCGGCGAGCACTCGTCGTGCTTCGCGCGGACGCAACAGTGGTAGAGGTCGTCGGTGCGGTGGCTGCGGACACGCTGGCGTGACCTCCGGAGCGGGCTCTGGCTCTTCCCGGGCCTGATCGTCACCGGGCTCGTCCTGCTCGGCTTTGCGATGGTGCGGCTCGACCGCGGGATCGGCGACGCCGACGTCGGGTTCGGCGGTGGCCCCTCGGCGGCGCGCGAGGTCCTCGGGGCGATCGCCGGCTCGCTCGTGACGGTCGCCGGCGTCACGTTCTCGGTCACCGTCGTCGTCCTCCAGCTCGCGTCGTCGCAGTACAGCCCACGGATCCTGCGGGGGTTTCTCGGCGACCGCGTCACGCAGTTGACCGCGGGGGCGTTCATCGGCTCCTTCGCCTACGCCCTCGTCGTACTCCGCTCCGTGCGCGACGAGCCGGAGGCGTTCGTGCCCGCGCTGGGCGTGTCCCTGGCGATCGTGCTCGCGCTCGCCGCGCTCGTCCTGCTGCTCGTCTTCATCGACCACATCGCGAAGCTGATCCAGGTCTCGAACCTGGCTGCGCGGATCGGGGCCGAGACGCGCGAGGAGATCCGCCGCGCGAGCGGCGACGCCGACGAGCCGCCCGACCACGACGAGGCGGAGGCGCGCGTGCGCGCGTGGCGGGAGCGTGGCGACCCGCTTCGCATCCACGTCTCGAGGGCGGGCTACGTCCAGTCCCTCGCCGTCGGCGACGCGACCCGGCGACTCCGGCCGCGGGCCGCCCGGATCGCGTTCCTCGCCGGTCCGGGCGACCTCGTCGACCCGGACGAGCCCGTCGCGGAGATCTGGCTCGAGCCCGCGCCGACGGCTGGCGGCCGAGCGGGCGGGGAGGCAGAGCCGGACGACGTCGCCGACGCCGTGCGGTCGGCGTTCCACGTGGCGAACGAGCGCGACCTCCGCGGCGACCCCGGCTTCGGGATCCGCCAGCTTTCCGACATCGCGATCCGGGCGCTCTCGCCGGGCGTCAACGACCCGACGACCGCCGTGACGTGCGTCGCCTACGTTCGCGCGGCGCTCGTGGAGGCGGCGTCGCTCCCGCCCAGGCAGCGGCTCGCCGACGAGGACGGCGTGCAGGTCGTGCTCGCGCAGCGCCCGCTCGACCGCGACGCCGAGGGCCTGGTCGAGATCGCCGGCCACGCGGCCGGCGACGCGCGCGTGGCCGCCGCGGTCGAGCGGGCGGTCGCCGCCGTCGTGCGCGCCGCGCGTGCGTCCGGCCGGCACGAGGAAGCGGCGCGCGTCGAGGCGGCGTACCGCGCCGCGTGCGCCGCTGCCTAGCGCGTGAGTAGCCTGCGCCGATGCGCGTCTGCCTGATGGTGGAGGGCCAGGAGGGGGTCACGTGGGCGCAGTGGCTCGCGCTTGCGCGCGCGTGCGAGGAGGCCGGGCTCGAGGGGCTGTTCCGCTCCGACCACTACCTCTCGATCCTCCGCGGCGGCGAGTCAGGGTCGCTGGACGCCTGGGCGACGACCGCAGCGCTCGCGGCGCGGACGGAGCGGATCCGCCTCGGCACGCTCGTCTCGCCGGTCACCTTCCGCCACGCAGCCGTGCTCGCGAAGAGCGCGACCACCGCGCAGGAGATCTCGGGTGGACGGATCGAGCTCGGCATGGGCGCCGGCTGGTACGAGGCGGAGCACCACGCCTACGGGTTCGACTTCCCGCGAGTCGGGCGTCGCATGGACGAGCTGGAGCGGCAACTCGAGACGGTGACGCGGCACTGGGACGACGACCCGCGGGTGTGGCCCAAGCCGGTCTCGCGGCCGCGCCTGCTCGTCGGCGGGTCGGCGAAGCCGCGCACGGTCGGTGCCGCCGTCCGCTTCGCCGACGAGTACAACACCACCTTCGCCTCCCCCGAGGAGTGCCGCGAGCGGCGGGGGCGGGTGGACGCGGCGGCGCGCGAGGCCGGGCGCGGACCGCTGACGTTCTCGCTCATGGCCGGTGCCGTCGTCGGGAGCGACCGCGACGAGGCAGAGAAGCGGCTAGGGCGCTGGCGAGAGGTGACGGGACGCGACGACCAGTCGCCGCACGTGACGGGGACGCTCGAGGAGGCGGCGGAGCGGCTGCGGGCCTACGAGGCCGCCGGCGTCGAGCGCGTGATGCTCCAGCACCTCGTGCACGAGGACGTCGAGATGGTGCACCTGCTCGGCGAGCTCGCCCGCGCCGTCGCCTGATGCTCGGCCTCTCGGCCCGGACGCTCGCGGTCGGGGCCGCCGCGGTCGCCCTCGGCGTCGACGCGATCTACCTCGTCGCCGTCGCGCTCGAGGAGGGAGCGGACCCCGGCGCGCGGGTCGCCCTCGTCGCCGTGACCGTCGCGCTCGCCGGCGTCGCCGCCGCCGGCGCGGCGATCTCGTCGTCGCCGTCGGTGCGGCTCGTGCTGCTCACGGCCTCGGGTGCGGTGCTCGTGTTCTGGGGCGTCCTGGGCCTGCTGTCGATCGGTATCCCGCTGCTCGTCGGCGCGCTGCTCGCCGCGTCGGCGGCGCTCCAGGTCGCCGAGGAGGCTCCGCCGGATGCGTTCCGAGCGGCGATCAGCGCCGCGGTCGGCGTCGCAGGGGCGCTCGTGATCGCCTACGCGCTCACGTGACGCCGGACGAGCGGCTCGACGGACGAGCCGGAGGTCCGGCGATACTGAGGGCGTGGGAACGCGGACCGCCATCGTCGTGCCCGGGCACAGCCGCCGCGGGCGGATGAGCCGCCGCTGCCGTCGACTCGTGGCCGCCGCGGTCGCACTCGCCGAGCGCGACCCGCCCGACATCGTCCTCTTCACCGGCGGGCGTGGCCGCGAGGCCGAGCAGATGCACGCGCGCTGGACAGGCCGGCGCGACCTCGAGCTCGTGATCGAGCCGACGGCCTGGACGACCGCCGAGAACGCGTCCCGCTCCGCCGCCCTGCTGCGCAAGCACGGCGTCGCCCACGCGACCGTCGTGTGCGCGCCGCTCCACCTCCCCCGCGTCCGCTACCTCTTCGGCGGCGTCTACGCTCGCGCCGGGATCCGGTGGCGCGTCCGCCCCGCGCGCGCGCTGCCGTCACCGACGGCGCTCGGCTGGGAGCTGGCCGCCGCGACCGTCGCCCGGCGCCAGCGCCGGGCGGCCCTCGCCGAGCTCGACGGGGGGCCGCCGTCGGCCGC
>DATHTC010000233.1:0-6268 GCA_035463735.1 Gaiellaceae bacterium
AGGTGCGGGCTGCCTCGACGACGTCGGGCTCGAGCAGCAGCACCGAGAACGCGGCCACCGAGGCGGCGACGAACGCCGCCGCGAACGCGAGCGGCCGCGCGCGCGGCGCCGAGGGGTAGGTGAGCCAGAGCGGCGCGACGACGAGCGTCCCGAACTTCGTCCACCCCGACAGCGCCGCCGCCGCGCCGCGCGCCCACGGCGAGGTCGCGAGCCAGAACCCCCAGACGAGGAATGCCGCCGGGATCGCATCGTTCGTGTTGGAGTTCAGCGTGTAGGCGGTGAACGGGTAGGCCGCCCAGGCGAACGCGAGCGTGACGGCGAGCCGTGTGCCGCCGTACCGCCGCCCGGCGAGGACGAGCCCCGCGACGACGAGCAGGTCCCACGCGATCGACGTGAAGTGCGCCGCCGGGAGCGTGTCGCCGCCCCACTTCCCGCTCCAGCCGAACAGGGCGAAGCCGGGAACGTAGGCGAGGTACGACACGGGGCCGTACGTGTCCCCGCGCTCGTTGGACGACTCGCAGCGGCCGTTCGTCTGGATCCGGTTGCGGATCTCTCCCTCGGCGTCGGCGGGCCCGCAGGCGGGACGGTCGTCCTGCACCGGGAAGTGGCCGTACGGCGCCTGCCCCTCGACGATGCGGTGCGCGCCGATCACGCCGGCGTAGCCGACGTCGATGACGCTGTAGGGCGCCTGGACGTTGAGGCCGATGCGGAACCCGAGCAGGAACACGGTGGCGCCGAGCAGCGCCCACACCGGCCACACCGGCCGCACCGGCGACGCGGGCCGACCGCGGAACCCGATCCAGCCGAGCCGGACGAGCACGTACAGGAGCGGCGGCACCGCGAGCGGCGCCGACCAGAAGACCTCGCCGCGGTTGAAGGCGTACAACGACGGCGTGAACGCGAGCAGCGCGAGCAGATCGAGGTTGCGAAGCGCGAGCGGCCGGCGGAGGCTTCCGAGCCCCAGCAGGAACACGGCCGAGAAGCCGAGCCAGACCCAGGGGCTGTTGATCGTCTTCCCGCCGAAGGCGCCGTCGTAGCCGCGGGCCATCTTCCAGGCCACCTGCGGCCCCGTCCACGCCTCGACCACCTCCCCGGTCGCGTCGTCGACCTTGCCGAGCACGACCTGCCCCGCCTCGCCCGACCACGCCTTCACCGTCCAGCGCCGGTCCTCGTCGCGGAACTCGGCGTCCGTCGTCGGCTCGGGCGGGTAGCGGTCGAGCCAGTCGGCGACCTTCGGGTGGCGGAGGAGGATCTCGGTCGCCCGCTCCTCGTCGAGGCGCGGCTCGGCCGGCGGCTGCACGGGCGACGCCGCCGAGGCGGCGGGAGCGAGGACGAAGGCGACCGCGAGCGCGAGGGCGGCGGCGGCCGGCCTCAGCGCTCCGCGAGGCGCCCGACCGCGCACGGCGTCACCGCCGCCGGAAGGTCCAGAGCTTGTTGCCGACGAAGTTCACCGGCGTCACCAGCACGATCGCGATCGCCTGGGCGAGGATCTTCCCGACCCCGAGCGCGACGAGCACCTGGAGCACGGCGAGGTTCGCGAGCAGCGCGAGCACCGCGACCACGAGGAACCGCGCTCCCTGGATCCCGACGCGGCCGCGGCTGCGGCGGAACGTCCACAGGCGGTTCCAGGTGTAGTTGTTCGTGACCGCGACGAGGAAGGAACCCACCGCTGCGAGCAGGTAGTGGACGCCGACGACCTTCAGCAGCGCCGAGTAGACGGCGAGGTTGACGACGTACCCGCTCGCGCCGACGGCGCCGAACTGCGCCAGCTGCACCCAGTTCCCCGGACGCCGGAGCGCGAGCCCTGCGCGGCTGTCGGCGAATCCCGTCTCGCCGGAGACGGCGGCACGCACGCGCGAGATCACGGCGGCCGAGGGTAGCAGCGGCCTCGCCCGTCAGGCCGCGGGCGCGGCGGCGTCCGCGAGCGCGAGCGTCGAACCGTCCGGCACCGCCACGCGCACGGGTCCCCGCGCGTGCGGCAGGGCGAGAGCGAGCGCCGTCACCCGGCCGTCGTCGTCGACCTCGAGGTCTCGGAGCGCGCCGACGACGCGTCCCGAGAGCGTCACGCGCCGGCCCCGGAGGGCACCGAGCATCCGCCCGCGCCGGCGGTAGAAGCCGAGGTCGTCCCCCTCGAGCAGGAGGAGCGCGGAGCCGACGGCGAGCTCCCGGTCGCGCACGCGCGCGGCCGCGAACGGGAGGAACCGGAGCACGCCGTCGCCGCACAGGATCTCGAGGCCGGCGATACGCATCGACGCCAGGTCGAGCAGCGCGTCGACCGCTCGCCCGAGCCGGATCCCCCTGACCCGCACGGGGCGCCCGAGCAGCGACTCCACCGAGCGGGCGCCGGTCACGCCCACGTCCTGCCCGTCGCCGTCGCCGTGGAAACTCATTCGCTGAACCCCTCCTCGCCGAGCAGCGGTACGAACCGGCACGGCACCGTGCGTACCGTCGCCGGTCCCTCCGGGCTTCTCACCACGAGCTCGAGCTCCTGCCCGTGCCGCGTGCCGACAGGGATCACGAGCCGCCCGCGCGGCCCGAGCTGCTCGTAGAGGGGATCGGGGATCCCGGGGGCGGCGGCCGCCACGGCGATCGCGTCGAACGGCGCCGCATCCGGGAGGCCGAGCGTCCCGTCGCCGACGTGCACCTGGACCCGCCCGTACCCCGCTGCGACGAGCACCGCCCGCGCCCGCTCGGCGAGCTCGGGCACGCGCTCGATCGTGTGCACCTCGGACGCGAGCTCCGCGAGCACGGCCGCCTGGTAGCCCGAGCCGGTGCCGACGTCGAGCACGCGCTCGCCGCCGTGCAGCGAGAGCGCCTGGCAGATGGCCGCCACCATGTAGGGCTGGGAGATCGTCTGCCCCGCCCCGATCGGCAGCGCCGCGTCCTCGTACGCCCGGCGGCGGAGCTCCCCCGGCACGAACAGCTCCCGGGGCACCGCCCGCATCGCCGCCAGCACGCGCTCGTCCTCGATGTCCCGTGACCGCAGCTGCTGGGTCACCATCAGGTGGCGGGAGGAGACAGGGTCGAACGGCCCCGCCACTCAGGCGGCCCGCGCGAGCGGGCGCGCGTACTCGGGCGGCCGGACGCCGAGGTGGGCGAGCACGGCGGGCGCGACGTCGACGATCGAGGACGGATCCGCGTCGAGTCCGACCGTGAGGATCGGCACCTCCGAATCCCCCGCGAGCAGCGACCCGTGGCTGCCGCCGCCCACATGGTGGCGGCCCGCGAGGTCGGCGAACTCGTAGCCGGCGGCCGCGGAGACGAGGACGTCGCCCGCGTTCGGGTTCGCGAGCGCGGCCCAGACGCGGGCCGCCGCGTCCGGGTACGCGAGGATCGCGGGGTCGCCACCGACCACCTCCCCGTCGAGGACGCGGCATTCGGCGCCTTCCCGCCTCGCGACGACGTGGCCGTCCTCGCGGAAGAGCGCCACCTCCGCGGCCGGCTCGCCGTCGAGCCGCTCGGCGAGCGCCCGGGCGTCCTCCGGGCACCGCGGGAGGCGGTAGAGCTGGGCCGCCCGGTTCGACGCGGCGACGACGACGGCGTCGACTCCCGCGACCGCGTGCTCGAGCGACACGGCCGTGTGGACGTCGGTCTGCCCGTGGTCGGCGCACACGACCACGGCGTAGCGGTCGAGGAACTCGTCGGGGCCGCCCGCGGCCTCGAGCAGCGACGCGACGTGCGCGTCGGCGCGCGTCAGCGCCTCGCGGCAGCCGTCGGGGCCGAGGGCGTGCGAGGCGTAGTCGAGGTCGGACAGGTAGAAGACGAGCACGTCGAACCCGTCGCGGGTGACGAGCCAGCGCCCGACCGCGGCGGCATAGTCGTCGATCGACCCGGCCGCGCGGTTCCGCACCGCAAGCGGCGCCCCGGTCGCGTCCGACTCGTACAAGGAGTAGAAGAAGAACCGCCGCGGCCCGCTCGCGGGCGGCACGCCCGGCAGCGAGGAGCGGTGCGAGGTGCGGCCGCGGTAGGCGGTGAAGTTGACCGACGCGGCCACGAGGCCCGCGTCCTCGACCGCTTCGAACAGCGTGACAGCGCCGGCGCCCAGGTGGCGGGCGTTCATGTTCAGGATCGTGTCCCGCAGCGAGCGCGAGAACCCGGCCGCGCGCAGCGCGGCGAAGGAGGAGCCGTATTCGATGAGCCGGCGCTCGCCGCGGTGGTACCAGACGAGGTGCGGGATCTCGTGCACGTCGGGGTGGGCGCCCGTGGCGATCGAGGAGAGGCACACCGGCGTCAGCGACGGAAACGTCGACGTCCCGCGCCGCAGCCGTCCGTGCTCGGCGAGGAAGCGCAGCGCCGGGAGCTCCTCGAGCGCACCCTCGAGCAGGCCCGGCGTGAGCCCGTCGATCACGACGAGGACGACCCGCTTCGGCATCAGTCGCGCGCGAGGATGCGGAGCCCCGCGTACCGCTGTCCGGCGCGGCGGCGCAGCCTCGCGGCGACGGCCGGTACGCCGACCGCCTCGATGTAGCCGACCACGGGAATCAGCGCGAGGACGGCGAGGACGACGCCGCCGAGACCGACGAGGAACGCCGTCGCGACGCGCGTGCCGCCGGCCCGGAGGGCGCCCGCGACGACCTGGGAGGCGCCGAAGCCCCCGAGGAGTCCGCCGGCCGCGCCGCCCGCGGCCTCCTCGACGTCCGCGAGCGCGAGCCCGAGCAAGGCACCCGCGACCGCGCCGCCGAGCGCGGCGAGGACCGCGGCGCCGCGCGTGGCGCCGAGCAGGCCCGCGAGCACGAGCCCGGCGCCGACGCCGATCCCCGTGAAGAGGCCGATCGTGTACCACATCCCCACGGCGGCCAGTGTAGACGGCGGTTTCCGCGGAGCCGTCGGCGGGAAGAAGATCGCGACCGCCTCCGAGGCAGCTCACCCCCCGACCAGCGGAGGTACCCGAAAGTGAACGCCGACGCCCGGCCCCTGCTCGTCTTCTTCTCGACCCAGCGGTCAGGCCCCGCCCGGCGGATGGAGAGCCTGCTCGCGCACCTCGCCCGGAAGGAGCGCGCCCGCCTCCGGGTGACGAAGGTCGACGTGGACGCGCGCCCCGACCTCGCGCGGCGCTTCGCGGTCGACGAGGTTCCGGCGCTCGTCCTCGTGAAGGACCGGAAGGCCGTTGCGCGGATCGACGGCCGGACGAGCGCCCCGCGGATCGAGCGCATGCTCGCGCCGCACCTCGGCGTCGCGCTGGCGCCGACGTAGCGACGGAGAGCCCGGGGCGGGCGGCCGCCGTCCCGCCCCGCTCTCCCCTCGCCGCAGAAGCTCGCCCGCGTCAGAGGTCGGCGCGGATCTCCCCGCCGGGGAAGTCGCCCGGCCCGGTGTTCGTCGGATCCACACCGTCGTTCGTGTGCACGTTGACGTACGCGCCGCCGCCCTCGATCAGCGCCCACACCTGCGCCACCGTCATCCCCGCGAACGGGCCCACGAAGTCGCCCGCGTCGAACGTGCCGGTGGCGATGCGGCCGTCGATCCGTCCGGCGCCGACCGGACCGGGCGCGTTCGGCGTCGTCGACGGGTAGAGCCACACGCCGACCCCGCCGTTCACGCCGGCCGCTCCCTGGTGGATGTGCGCCATGAAGACGTTCTCGATGTTGGCGACGTTCAGCTTGTAGTCGATCGACATCCCGTCCTGCGACAGCTGGAAGATCGCCTGCCCCTGCGCCTGCGTGTCGCGGACGGGCACCTCCGCTGCACCGGTCAGGTGCGCCGAGCGGTTCCCGTTCATGCCCGCGATCGCGACGCCGACGAGCAGCAGCCCGGCTGCGGTCGCGATCCCGATTCCCGTGAGCTTCCGCATTGCCCTCCCCTTCTCCCGAGATGGACGTCGGGGGGACCTACGGCTCGCGGGACGCAGCGGATTGCCCGGGCAGTAGCCTGCGGCGGCCGTGGCGCTCCGGGGCCTCCTCTTCGACTTCGACGGCCTGATCGTCGACACCGAGACCCCGTCGCTCGCAGCGTGGCAGGAGCTCTACCGCGAGCACGGGCACGAGCTGCCCCTCGACCGCTGGGCAACGGTGATCGGCACGGTCGGCGCGTGGGACCCCTTCGAGCTCCTCGAGGAGCTCGCCGGCCCCGTCGACCGCGAGGCGCTCGACGCCCGCCGGCTCGCGCGCGAGCTCGAGCTCGGCGAGATCGAGGAGCTGCGACCCGGCGTCCTCGACCTGCTCGGAGAGGCGCGGCGGCGCGGCCTCGCGACGGCGATCGTGTCCAGCTCGCCCCGCTGGTGGGTCGACCGGCACCTCGGGCGGCTGGAGCGCGCGGAGGACTTCGACGCGAT
>DATHTC010000234.1:0-2998 GCA_035463735.1 Gaiellaceae bacterium
CGCCGCCGCGGAACTCGCGGACGATGCCTGCGACGCTGATCCGCGTGCCGACGGCGAGCGCCGACGGCGGGAAGCCGCCGAACCGCACGAAGATTCCCTCCGCGGTCAGGGGGCTCGCGTCGGGCGCCGGATCCTGGATCCACAGGCCGCCCTGGCTGCCGCCGCGGCGTGCGGTGACGATGCCCTCCACGCCGGACACGGCCGTGTTCACGTACGGGGAGACGTGCCCTGCGCCCTGAATCTCGGCGATCGTGGGCGGCGGCTCGAAGGTGGTGAACGAGAAGGAGGCGTCGGCCGCCATCGTGTTCGGCGGATCGTCGAGGTCGGCGTCGGCGACCTGCGAGCCGACAACGGTGACGGTGCAGCTCTCGCCCTCGGCGAAGTCCGTGTCCGGGTCGAGGGTGAAGGTGCTCGGGCCGCCCGATGCCAGGGCGGTGTGCGCGCCGCTCGTGGCGCAGCTGATCGAGAACCATGCGCCGGAGACGGAGACGTCCTCGCTGAAGGTGATCGAGACGTTCGCGTCGAGCGCGACGCCGACCGCGCCGGCCGCCGGGGTGGTCGACGCGACGAACGGCGGCGCGTCTCCGCCGGTCGTGTGGACGCCGAGACCGCCGAACGTGTCTGTCGCGTAGCCGTCCCACTGCAGCGAGGGGTCGAAGGCGTCGCCCGTCGTCGTGTCGCCGGCCTCGACGCCGGCCCTGCGGCGCAGCGTGTTGTCCGCGGTGCTCGTCGGGCCGGCGCCCCACTCCGTGCCGGGGTCGAAGCCGACCTGTCCGAGCGAGTCGATGGCCTCCGTGCCCTTGCGGAGGAGGACCGCGTCGTCGCCGTTGAACCACCCGGCGCCGTTCGTCTGGTCGGCCTGAGCGAGGATGGCGGCGACCGTCCCCGTCAGGTTGATCGTCAACGTGCACGTCGGATTGCCGTTGAAGCACATCTGGACGCTGTAGCCGCCAGCCGCCAGATCGATGGGCGCGCCCGTGCCGTTGTAGATCTCGAGCGCCTTGTTGTTGCTCGAGCCCTCGACGTACTCCGAGAAGAACAACTCCGTCGACGCCGCCGACGCGCTCGCGCCGCCGATCCCGAGCACGATGGCGCACGCGACGCCGACCAGGGCACGCAGCCGCACACTCACAGAACCGACCTCCCGTCTCTCCCCTGACACGGACACGTCCTCTCCGGACGCTCCGGCAGTCTAGACGGCCCGGACGGAGATTGCCTAGTCGATATGGAGCAGCATCTACCGCGCTGCCGCGTGCTCCGCGTCGAGGAGCTCCTCGACGCGGGCGGCCGCGGCACGAGGCTCGCGCAGCTCGGTGACGAGCCGCGTCCGGCGCTCGAGCACGTCCTCGACGGTCACCGCGAGCTCGCGCCGCGCCGCCCACGCCACCTCCGCCTCGAGGTACGGGAGCCCCTCGACGAGCGGCCGGTCGAGGCCCTCCTCGCGCGCGAGCGCCAGCACGGCGGGGGCGTCCGTGCCGAACCGGGCGTGGAGGTGCGGCGGGACGTCGCGCGGGACGGGCGCCGGGGTCGCACCGAGCAACGCCAGTCCGCGAGTACGGCTCGGGGGCGCGTCGCCGAGCGCCCGTTCCACGGCGAGGTCGACGGCATCCTCCGCCATCCGCCGGTACGTCGTCAGCTTCCCGCCCGTGACCGTGACGAGGCCGCGCGCCTCCTCAACCCGGTGGCGCCTCGAGAGGTCGGCGGTGCGCCTGCCCGAGCCGGCGACGAGCGGGCGGAGGCCGGCGTAGACGCCGACGACGTCTCCCCGCTCCAGCGGCCGGACAGCTGCGGAGTTCACCGCCTCGAGGAGGTAGTCGACCTCGTCGTCGTCCGCCCGCGGATCGTCGAGCGGACCGTCGTAGGGCGTGTCGGTCGTGCCGACGATCGTGACGGCGCCCCAAGGGATCACGAACACGAACCGGCCGTCGCGCGCCGGGAGCAGCGCCGCCCCGTCGGCGGGGAGCGCGGCCCTCGCAAGGGTGACGTGGACGCCCTTGGCCGGACGGAGCGCGCCGGGCGCCTCGCTGTCGGCCAGCGCGCGCACGGCGTCGCTCCACACGCCCGCGGCGTTCACGACCGAGCGGGTGCGGATCTCGACCGTGTCGCCGCCGAGCGTGTCGCGGCAGGCGACGGCGCCGACGCCCCCTGACGGGGGCTCGACGTCCGTTGCCTCGCAGTAGGTGGCGACGGCGGCGCCGTGGGCGGCGGCGGTGCTCGCGACCGCGAGTGTCAGGCGCGCGTCGTCGACCGTCGCGTCGGGATACACCCAGGCGTGGGCGAGGGCGCGCGCGTCGAGCGCGGGAACGAGGGACGCCGCCTCCGTGGGCGAGAGCCGCCGGTGGCGTCCGAGCCCGGCCCCGCCGAGCACGTCGTACAGCCAGAGGCCGAGACCCGCGCTCCGGCCCAGCGCCTGCCGCCGGCCGCGGCGGAAGCGGGGGACGACGAACGCGAGCGGTTGGACGAGGTGCGGCGCGTTCGCGAGCAGCCGGCCCCGCTCGACGAGCGACTCGCGGACGAGCCCGACCGCACCCTGCCGCAGGTACCGGACGCCGCCATGGACGAGCCGCGACGAGCGGCTGGAGGTGCCCGACGCGAGGTCGGCCCGCTCGACGAGCGCCGTCCGGAGCCCGCGCGACGCTGCGTCGAGAGCGACACCGGCCCCGGTGATGCCGCCGCCGACGACGACCACGTCGAACGTCTCCCGCTCGAGTCGCTCGAGCACGTCCGGCCGGGTCCGTAGCGAGAGCTCCACGACGACTCGATCCTATTCGGGCGACTCCGATCTCCAGGGCGAAACCCGGGACTGTCCCTGGTTGCACGCCTCGAACGGCCGCGCCCGTTGTGCCGAAACGGTGACGACTCGTCCACGAGGGATCCCGCGCGGCCGCTGCGTGCGACGATCGGGCGACACGTCGCCTGCCGACACGCCCGGGAGCGGGCCGAGCGGGACCCGTCCGCGCGGGCGCAGACGGTCACGTCGCCGTGCCCCTCGCGCCTA
>DATHTC010000235.1:0-4459 GCA_035463735.1 Gaiellaceae bacterium
GAAGCGGCGGGAGAACCCCGGACCGTGCGCTACGAGGGGCTGCGACGCGCCACGTCGGCGGTACAGCAGCGGCCTCTACGGACCCCTCTGTTGGGAGCACAAGCTCGAGCACGACCGTCGCCGGCTCGGCTGGGACGACGAGGGCGGCATGGCTACGACACCGATCAAGCTGAAGGAGATCTGAATGACTCCGGCCGGCGGCAACGCCGAGTCGTGAACCAGACCAAACCTCGACCACAACGCGAAGAGGCCCCGTCACCGGGGCCTCTTCTACGTCTGAAACGGCTTGTCTAAGCCATGGGCGGTACTGGGCTCGAACCAGTGACCCCCAGCTTGTCGAGCTGGTGCTCTCCCAACTGAGCTAACCGCCCTTGGGACCGCCAGTGTAGCGCCCTGTTAGAGGCGCATGAGCGGGAGCGGGTCGACCGGCTCTCCGTCCACCCGCAGCTCGAAGTGCAGGTGCGTGCCGGTGCACGACCCCGTGCACCCCGCCTCGCCGAGCCGCTGCCCCGCCTCGACGCGCTGCCCGAGCTTCACGGCGACGCGCGACAGGTGCGCGTAGAGGTTCTCGTGGCCGCCGCCGAGGTCGACGATGACGACGTTGCCGTAGCCCTCGTAGCCGGCGAGGTAACCGGTCGCCGTGACCGTCCCGGGCGCGGCGGCGACGACGTCGAGCGAGCGCAGGATGCCGATGTCGAGCCCGGAGTGGAGCCGTCCCCAGCGCGCGCCGAAGCCGTCCGTGAGCGTCCCGACGGCGGGGATCCCGAGCACGAGCACGCCCTCCTGGTGCTCGAGGTAGGCGCCGAGGGGCCCGTCGGGCCTGGCCTGGGCGGCGTGTGGCAGCGCGAGGAGGAGCGCCGCAGCGAGCATGACGGGGGCGAGCCGCAGCACGAAGCGGGCGAGGGTACCGGATCGTGGATCGTCCCGCTAGAAGATCTCGGGGCACCACGGGGCGCGGTCGGACGCGAACAGGGCGTCCGCGCGGGCGACGGCGTCGGCCCGCAGCTCCTCCACGCGCCCCGCCCGCGCGAGCTCCGCCCAGGTGAAGCCGCCGAGGTAGACGGAGCCGAGCTCGCGCACGTCGCAGCGCAGATCCGGCTCTCCGTCGGTGCGCTCGACCGCGTCGCCGGCGACCCGCCAGCGACCCTGGTTCCACGGGCAGAACGCGTCGACGACCTCGACGACCACCGCGACGCCCTCGCGGAACGTCCGCGCTGCAAGCGCCTCGCCCACATCCACGAGCCGAACCCAGAGCCCGTCGCCGAGGCGCCCCCGCAGCCGCCGCGGCTCGGCGAGCAGGAAGTGCAGCGCGTGGTCGACCGGCAGCAGGTGCGCCCGGACGGACTGCATCCAGTCGATGTCGAGCAGGAAGCGCCAGATCGCGGCCGTCGCGTCGGGCGTCGCGCCGAGCGCCTCGACCACCTCCACGTGACCCGTCGCGAGCATGTCCTCGAAGCGCTGGTGCAAGCGGTACAGGGCGTAGCCGTCCGGGCGTCCGTCGACCTCGTACAGCGCGCAGACCTTCACGCCGGCCCCCGGCTCGCGGCGCTCGGGATCGTCGCTCAGCGCCCGGAGCTCCCACCAGTCCTCCGTCCGGGCGAACATCCCCGGCTGCCGCAACGCGACGCGCTCGTAGACGTCCGCCACCGACGCGCGAGCGTCCTCGAGCGGGACGAGCCGGGCGCGGCCGCGGGGCTCGAACGGCAGCGCGTACGCGGCGCGATCGCGCGGCAGGTCGACGGCGAGCGTGAACGAGCCCATGCCGAAGCCGTAGCGGCCGTAGATGCGGTCGTCCGATGCCCAGAGGTAGGCGACGTGCTCGCCGCGCCCGCGAAGGTCGTCGAGCTGCGTGCGCATCAGCGCTGTCAGCAGCCCGCGGCGGGTGTGCGTCGGCAGGACGCCAACGACCGTGATCCCGCCCGCGGCGACGTGGCCGCCCGGCACCGTGAGCCGGAAGGGGAACGCGCCGCCCCCGCCGACCACGTCGCCGTCGACGTGGATCGCGTGCATCCGCTCCAGGGGGAGCACACGAGAGAAGCGCTCCGCCCGCTCGGGGTTCGGGCCGCCGCCGCCGAAGTAGTGGCCGATCACGAGCGCGGCCGCGAACTCCTCGACGGAGCGGCAGGGCGCGATCTCGACCTTCACGCGATCTTTTCCAGAGGCGCGTAGTCGAGCATCAGCCGCCGCTCGGTGCCGTCGGCCGCGAACCGCACGGTGACGACGCCGCCCGGCTCGACGCGGGTGACGACGCCCTCGCCGAGGGTGCCGTGCCGGACGGAGTCGCCGGTGGCGACGTCGGGGACGTCGGCGCGTGGCGCGACCTGCGAGGCCGCCGGCACGCCGTAGCTCGACCATGAGGCCGGGCGAAGGCGGTCGCGCTCCACGTGGTCGGACGGGAGCTCGTCGAGGAAGCGCGACGGCAGGTTGTAGCCGCGCGACCCCCAGAGCGTGCGCGACGAGGCATGCGTGAGCGTCAGGCGCTCCATCGCCCGGGTCATCCCGACGTAGCAGAGCCGCCGCTCCTCCTCGATCCCCTGCTCCTCGATCGAGCGCGCGTGCGGGAACACGCCCTCCTCCATCCCGATCAGGTAGACGGCCCGGAACTCGAGCCCTTTCGCGTTGTGCAGCGTCATCAGCGTGACCAGGTTGCCCTCGCCGCGGATCTGGTCCTGGTCGGAGTAGAGCGAGATCTCCTGGAGGAACGCGGACAGCGTCGGGTCGGCCGCCTCCGCGCGCCACTCGCGCGCGACCCCGACGAGCTCCTGCACGTTCTCGACCCTGCCCTGTGCCTCGATCGTCCGCTCGGCCTCGAGCGCCTCGAGGTAGCCGCTGCGCTCGAGCACGGCCTCGATCAGGTCGGGGACCTCCAGCTCGTGCGCGCTCGCCTGCAGTGACTCCATCAGCGTGCGGAACGTCGTCACCGCCTTCGTGGCCGCCGTCGCGCAGCCCGCCGCCTCCGGGTCCGCGGTCGCCTCCCACAGCGACACGCCGAGCGAGTCGGCGTGGCTCTGCAGCCGGGCGAGCGTCGTGTCGCCGATCGCCCGCCGCGGCCGGTTGGCGATGCGCGAGAGCGAGACGGCGTCGAAGGGGTTGTCGATCACCTGGAGGTACGCGACGACGTCCTTGATCTCGGCGCGCTCGTAGAAGCGCGGGCCGCCGATCACCTGGTAGGCGATGCCCTGGCGGACGAGCACGTCCTCGAGCACCCGCGACTGCGCGTTCGTGCGGTAGAAGACGGCAACCTCGTCGCCGTTCAGGCCCTCCTCGACCAGCGAGGCGATCCCGGCGGCGACGAAACGCGCCTCGGCGTGCTCGTCCTCCACCTCCACCACGCGCACGGGCTCGCCGTCGCCGAGCTCCGACCAGAGGTTCTTCTCCTTCCGCTCGCGGTTGTGCGCGATCACGCCGTTGGCGGCGCCGAGGACGTGGTTCGTCGAACGGTAGTTCTGCTCCAGCGCAATCGTGCGCGCGCCGGGGAAGTCGCGCTCGAACTCGAGCACGTTGCGGATGTCGGCGCCGCGAAACGCGTAGATCGACTGATCGGGGTCCCCCACCGCGCAGACATTCGTGTGCCGCTCGGCCAGGAGCTGGAGCAGGCGGTACTGCGCGTGGTTCGTGTCCTGGTACTCGTCCACGAGGACGTAGCGGAACGCCTCCTGCCAGCGCTTGCGCGCATCCGGGAAGCGCTCGAGCACCTCCACGGTGAGGTAGAGCAGGTCGTCGAAGTCGACCGCGTTCGAGGCGTGCAGGCGCTTCTGGTAGCGCTCGTACACCTCCGCGACGGTCTGGTCGTAGAAGGACGAGACGCGGCTGCGGTACTCGTCGGGGCCGACGAGCTGGTTCTTCGCGTTCGAGATCTGCGCGTGGATCCCGCGCGGCACGAACCGCTTCGGGTCGAACCCCTCGTCCTCGAGGATCGCCTTCACCAGCCGCACCTGGTCGGCCTGGTCGTAGATCGTGAAGTTCGAGCGCAGCCCGAGCCGCTCCGCCTCGCGGCGGAGCATGCGGCCGCAGGCGGAGTGGAAGGTGAGGATCCAGATCCGCCGCGCGGTCGCGCCGAGCAGCCGCTCGAGGCGCTCGCGCATCTCGTTCGCGGCCCGGTTCGTGAACGTGATCGCGAGGATCTCGTTCGGCTTCACGCCGACGGCGTTGATCAGGTGCGCGACGCGGTAGGTGAGCACGCGCGTCTTCCCCGAGCCGGCACCGGCCACGACGAGCAGAGGCCCCTCCGTGTGGAGCACGGCCTCGCGCTGGGCCGGGTTGAGGTCGGAGAGGTACGTCTGGGGCTGGGCGACGGCCACGGGCCGATGCTAGCGGCGGCCCCGGCAGGCTTCGCAGTAGGCTTCCGCCGCGGCGATGGGGCCCGCCTTCAACCGCCGGCACGGCTGATGGCTCCTGCGGATCGAAAGGAGCGACGCCTGTGCGGATCGTGATCGCGGTCGGGCTCGCCAGCGCCGCC
>DATHTC010000236.1:0-14776 GCA_035463735.1 Gaiellaceae bacterium
AGGGTGCCGTCGAGGCCGTAGGTCCACGCGTGGTACGGACACTGGATCGTCGCACGGCGGCCGTCGCCCTCCGCGAGCAGCGAGCCGCGGTGCCGGCAGACGTTCAGGAACGCCCGCAGTGCGCCGTCGCCGGCGCGCGTCACCAGCACGGGCACGTCGCCGCAGCGGCCGGTGAACCACGTGCCCGGCTCGGGCGCCTGGCCGGCGTGGCCGACGTACTGCCACGTGCGCCGGAAGATCCGCTCCTGCTCCCGGGCGGCGACGTCGGCGTCGCGGTACCACGAGTACGGGAGCGTCGCGGTGCCGGCGGGGCCCATGGCCGAAGTGTCCCCGAAACGGGCAGGATGCCGGGGTGACGTCGATGCCGCCGCCGTGGGACCCCGACGAGGGGGAGACCGAGGAGACGCGGATCCTGCCGGAGGAGGAGACGCGGGTCGCCCCGCCTCCGCCTCCGCCGCCGGCTCGCTCCGAGGTGCCGGAGCCGACCCGCGTGCGCGAGCGGATCGTCGAAGAGGAGGGGCCGCGGCGGGGGCCGCGCGAGCTCTGGCCGTGGCTGCTCCTGCTGCTCGGCCTCGTGCTCGCCCTGCTCGCCGCGCTGTGGTGGCTCTCGCGGGACGACGGCGGCGGCGAGCCCGAGCTGAGGGCGGTGCCCGACGTGGTCGGGCTGGAGGTCGCCGAGGCGCGCGAGCGGCTGACCGCCGAGGGCTTCGTGGTCGAGGCGCTGCGCCGCGCGAGCGACGAGGCGCCGCCGGAGACGGTGTTCGCGCAGGACCCGGCCGCCGGGACGGAGCTCGAGGAGGGCGGCACCGTGCGCATCTCCGTCTCCGTCGGCCCCGCGACGACGACGGTGCCGAGCGTCGTCGGGCTCTCGCAGGACGACGCGACGCAGCGCCTGCAGCAGGCGGGCCTCGAGGCGACCGCGGCGCGCGTGCCGTCGTCCGAGCCGGAGGGCGTCGTCGTCGCGCAGGCGCCCGCGGCCGGCGAGGACGTCGAGCGCGGGTCGAGCGTGCGGATCAACGTCTCGGGCGGCCCCGGTGCAGTCACCGTGCCGGACGTGGTCGGCTCGCCCGCCGACGAGGCGGTGGCGGCGCTGGAGCAGGCGGGCCTGCGGGCGGAGCAGTCGGAGGTCGAGTCGGACGAGCCGGAGGGAACGGTCGTCGAGCAGGACCCGGCCGCGGGCGCGGAGGTGGGCCGCGGCTCGACCGTGCAGCTCGGCGTGTCGACCGGGCCGCAGGCGACGCCCGTCCCCGACGTGACCGGGCTCGCGCAGGAGGACGCGGTCGCGCAGCTCGAGGACGACGGCTTCCGGGTGCGCGTCGTCGAGGAGGCGGCCCCGGACCCGGCGCAGATCGGCACGGTGCTGCGGCAGGTGCCGCCCGCCGGGCGGGAGGCGCCGCCGGGCGCGCAGGTCACGATCGTCGTGGGGGTCTGACCCTGGACTAGGCGGGGCGCCGCCGGAGTGGTAGAAACGACGCACCGTGAGGGGTCGCGGCGCCATCCGGGTCGCATTCGCCGCGGTCGCGGCGTTCGCCCTAACGCTGCTCTCTTCGTCCGCGGGCGCCTCTCCGACCACGGCGAAGCCGATCCTCTACGTGAGCGGTGGGACGCTGCACACCGTCGCGGCGAACGGGACCGCGGTCACCGACCTCGGCGTCACGGGTACGAACCCCTCGAGCTCCGCAGACGGAGCGACGATCCTGTACGACGACGGCACCGACGTGCGGCGGGTCGGGTCCGCCACGGCGCTGTGCGCGACGGGAACCGACCCAGCAGTCGCTCCCGCCGGCGACCGCCTCGCCTACGTCGGCGGCGGTGTCGTCACCGTCGCGACCGTCGCCGGCCCGTGCACGACCGTCGCCACCTTCGGGTCCGGGTCCGACCCCGCCTGGGCCCCGGACGGGACGCAGATCGCGTTCGTCGCCGGCGGGGACGTCGCCGTCGCTCCGGCGGGCGGCGGCGCGGCGACCGTGCTGCCGAGCGGCGGCGACGAGAGTGACCCGGCATGGTCGCCGGACGGGACGAGGCTCGCCTACGTGTCCGGCGGACAGGTGTTCGTGATGAACGTCGACGGCACCGCGCGGATGCAGCTGACGACGAGCGGCGGGTCGTCCCCGAGCTGGGCGCCGGGCGCCGACGAGCTCGTGTACGTCGCCGGAGGTGCCTTGATGGCGATCCCGTCCGGCGGCGGGTCGCCGCGCGAGCTCGTCGCCGCGGGAGCCTCGACACCGGACTGGGGCCCCGCAGTGGCCAACACGGTGCCGCCGACCATCACGCTCGACCCGACGGCGGGCGGCGTGATCCGGGACGGCGTGCTGCTGTCGGCCGGGATCGGGGGGTGGACGTCGCTCGGCGGCGTCACGGGCTACGCCTTCCAGTGGCGGCGGTGCTCGTCCGCCGGAACCGGGTGCGTGCCGATCTCCGGCGCCACCGGCGACACCTATACGGTCGACGCGCTCGACGTCGGGGCGCGGCTCCGCGTCACCGTGACGGCGTCGACGGCGGACGGCTCGACGCCGGGGACATCCGCGCCCACCGACGTCGTCGCCGCCTCCGCGCCGGCGAACGTCGTCCCGCCCGCCGTCGGCGGCGACCCGATCCTCGGCGAGACGCTCGAGGCGAGCACCGGGACGTGGTTCGGCGCGAACCTCGTCTTCACCTATCGCTGGAAGCGCTGCGACGCAGCCGGCGCGAACTGCGCGCACGTCGGCCCTGCGTCGACGTCCAGCCTCTACGCCCCCGCCTCCGCGGACGTCGGGAAGACCCTGCGGGTGGAGGTCACGGCCACGAACGCGCAGGGGAATGCGACGGCCGAGTCGCTCCCCTCACCGCTCGTGTCGAGCAACGTCCCGGCGAACACGGCCCTGCCGACGGTCACCGAGTCCTCGACGGCCGCGGGCGCGACGTCGTTCACCGCGAACCGGGGAACGTGGACGGGGGCGCCGACGATCGCGTACGCGTACCAGTGGCGGCGCTGCGACGCCGGCGGGGCGAACTGTCGCGACATCGCCGGGGCCGTCTCCACCACCTACTCGCCCGCGAGCGCGGACGTCGGCTCGCGGCTCCGGGTCGCGGTCACCGCCAGCAACGACTTCGGCACGACGATCGCGCTCTCGGAGCCGAGCGCGGTCGTCGCGGGCCAGGCGCCGGTGAACTCCGTGCGGCCGTCGGTCGGCGGCACGGAGCGGGTCGGCTCGGTGCTCTCGGCGACGAACGGGACCTGGACCGGCACGCTCCCGCTGACGTACACGTACCAGTGGCAGCGGTGCAACGCGACCGGTGCCGCATGTGCCTCGATCGCCGGCGCGACGGCGCAGTCGTACGTCGCCGCGACGGCGGACGCCGGCGCCACGCTCGTCGTGCTCGTCACCGCACGCAACGCCGCCGGCACCGCCACGGTCGCCTCGGCGCCCACCGACGTCGTCGCGGCGGCCGCCGTCGGGACGCCCGCCGCGACGCGCCCGACGAGCACGCGTCCGCCCTCGTTCACGGGCCGGGCGGTCCGTGGCCTGACGCTCCGGGCGTCGCCGGGCACCTGGACGGGGACGACGCCGATGACGATCTCCTACCAGTGGCAGCGGTGCCCGCGGACGGGGACTGCGTGCGCTGCGATCCGGCTCGCGACGCGGAGCACGTACACGCTCGTCGCCGCCGACGTGGGTCGCCGCATCCGCCTGCTCGTGACCGCGGGGAACGCGGCGGGATCGACGCGGGCGGCCTCGACGAGCTCCGCCGTCGTCGCCGCCCGGGCGACGCTCCGCGGCACCGCGCGGAACGACCGGCTCGTCGGCACCGCCCTCGCCGAGACGATCAGCGGCCTCGCCGGCAACGACCGCATCGACGGAAAGGGCGGGCGGGACGTGCTCCTCGGCGGCGCCGGCAACGACACGATCCTCGCCGTCGACGGCGCGGTGGACACCGTCGACTGCGGCCCCGGGAGGGACCGGGCGACGGTCGACCGCGCCGACAGGGTCAGGCGGTGCGAGGTCGTCGTGCGGCGGCGGCCGCAGACCAGCGGCCGCGTCGGGACGCGCGGGTAGCCCAGTATCGTCCGCCGCGTGGCGGGCAGCCCGTCCGAGATCGTCGCAGAGGGCGAGCGCCTGGCGCGTCTCGCCGGGGATGCGGACGTCCCGCTGCGGCTGATCGGCGGCGTGGCGATCCGGCTCCGCGCTTCCGCGCCGGTGCCGGAATCGCTCGCCCGCACGTACGGCGACCTCGACTTCGTCGCCGGCCGCGGGCGCTCGGGAGACGTCACGCGGCTCTTCCGCGAGGCCGGGTACGAGCCGGACGGGCCGTTCAACGCCCTCCACGGCAAGCGGAGGCTGATCTTCCACGACGCCGCGCAGGGCCGAAAGGTCGACGTGTTCGTCGGCGAGTTCGCGATGTGCCACCGCGTCCCGGTCGACGACCGCCTGTTGCTCGAGCCGGAGACGCTGCCGCTCGCCGAGCTGCTGCTGACGAAGCTC
This sequence comes from Gaiellaceae bacterium, assembly GCA_035463735.1. Lineage (GTDB taxonomy): Bacteria > Actinomycetota > Thermoleophilia > Gaiellales > Gaiellaceae > DATHTC01. The sequence goes on from DATHTC010000236.1 coordinate 4,464, forward strand.
CAGATCGTCGAGCTGAACGAGAAGGACGTGCGCGACGCGCTCACGCTCCTCCACGGCCACGAGGTGGCGGAGCACGACGGTGACGCCGTGAACGCGGCGCGCGTGGCCGAGCTCTGCGCCTCCGACTGGGGACTGTGGCGCACGTTCACGCGCAACGTCGAGGAGTGCCGCGACCGCGTCCCCGGGTACGCGCTCCCGGACGGTGACGGCGCCGCGGTGGCGCAGCGGCTGGACGCCCTGCTCGAGCGGATCGAGCGGGAGCCGAAGTCGCGCGGCTGGCGGCTGCGGGCACGCGTGGGCGAGCGCGTCCGCTGGTACGAGCTCCCCGAGGAGCCCGGCGAGGCAGTCTAGTCGCGCCAGCCGGACCCGCGGCGCGCCATGTACGCCACGACGTCGAACGTCGAGAGGACGCCGAGCGGGAGGGCGTGAGGGGAGGCGGGGTCGACCACGACGAGCCGGTGCACCTCGGCGCCGACGAGCGCGTCCGCCGCTTCGCGCAGGGTCGCGTCGGGGCCGATCGTGAGCGGCGGGTGGAGCAGGTCGGCGGCAGTCGCACCGGTCTCGCCGGCTGCGACGTGCGGCAGGAGGTCGGTGCCGGTCACGACCCCGAGCACGTCGCCCTGCCGGCCGAGGACCACGACCGACCGCGATCGCCGCTCGGACATGGCACGCGCGAGCGAACGGAGTGGGGTGTCGGGCCCACAGGCGACGAAGCCTCGGGACATCGCGTCGCGGACGAGGTGCCCGTCTCCGTCGTCCGCGCCGAGGGTGGCGACGAGGTCCGAGACGGCGACGACGCCGATCGCGTCGCCCGCGTCGACCACGAGCAGCCGCGCCAGCCGCTCGCGGTGCAGCCGCTCCGCCGCCTCGCGCACGTCGGCGGTGGCGTCGATCGTCCGCGGCGGTGCCGTCATCAGCTCGCCGGCCGTCATGTGGGCCATCGTCTCGCGGCTCGCCTCGTCGCGTGCGAGCCATTCGCCCGCGAGCAGGTCGAAGTCGGCGAGCACGCCGAGCGGTGGCCCACCCGGCTCGGCGACGACGAGCGCGTGCACCCGGCGCTCGGCGAGCAGCGCTGCCGCGTCCCCCAGGGTCGTCGACGGCACGCACGTGAGCAGGCCGCGATGCATGACGTCCGAAACCCGCACGGCGCCCGAACCCTACAGCGGGGCCGGCGCTAGCCTTCGCGTCCAGATGAAGGCGCCGCCCGACGCGCGCCCCGCACCGACGCGGCGCGCCGACCCGTCACGGTGAGCCCACGCGCCCGCGTCACGTTCCGGCCGATCGCCTCCACGCGCGTGCACGAGGAGGTCGCCGAGCAGCTCCGGCGCCACATCGCCCTCCGGCTCGTGGGGCCGGCCGGCGCCCTGCCCCCGGAACGGGACCTCGCCCGGCTGTTCGGCGTGGGCCGTGCCACCGTGCAGCGCGCGATCGCGCTGCTCGAGGCGGACGGGCTCGTCGAGCGGCGCCGCGGGCGCCGGGGCGGGACGTTCGTGGTCGGCGCCGTCGACTCGGGCGCCGACGGTGCGCGGCTCGTCCGGGCGCTGAGCGCGCGCCGCGCCGAGATCGCGGAGGCGCTGGACTTCCGGCTCAGCACCGAGCCCACCGCCGCGGCGCTCGCCGCGTCGGTCGCGTCACCGTCGGAGCTCGCCGCCGTCGAGCGCGCGCTCGAGGCCGCGGCCGCCGCGCCGACGGACGCCGAGTTCATGGAGCACGACACCGACTTCCACCTCGCGATCGGGCGCGCCTCCGGCAACCGCTTCCTCGCCGACAGCGTCGAGCGCGTGCGGCTCGTGCTCAACGACGCGCTCGCGGCGCTGCCGGACTCGGACGCCTGGCACGCCTGGAGCAACGACGAGCACCGGCTCGTGCTCCGAGCCCTGGGCAGCCGCGACGCCGAGCGCGCGCGCGATGCGATGGCCGCGCACGTGCTGCATGCGGACGACGCGATGCGGGCGCTGCTCGCCTCGCTCCCGCGCGACGCTTGACGCTCCGCTTCCGCCCTCCGTAGGATCGTTTGGACTTGGACCGGGTCCTTTATGCGACCGTGGACGAGTACGTCGCCGACCGGGGCGACGAGCTGGTCGGGCTCGTGCAGTCGCTGGTTCGCTTCGACACGACGTCCGTCGACCTCTCGCCGGGATCGACGCACACCGAGAACCAGGAAGCGGAGCTTCAGGCGTACGTGGCCGAGCGGCTGCTGGCGCTCGGCGCGGAGGTCGACCAGTGGGAGCCGGACGCCTCGGAGCTCACCGACCACCCGATGATGCCGCCCTGGCACCACTGGCGGAACCGGCCGCTCACCGTCGGCGTGATCCGTGGCAGCGGCGGCGGCCGCTCGCTCGTCGTCAACGGGCACATCGACGTCGTCGCCGCCGGGGACGGCTGGACGAGCCCGCCGTTCGCGGCCGAGATCCGAGACGGGCGGATCTACGGCCGGGGCGCGGTCGACATGAAAGGCGGAATCGGCGCGGCGCTGTTCGCGCTCGAGGCGCTGCACGCCGCCGGCATCCGTCTTGCGGGCGACGTGATCTTCGAGGCCGTGCCCGACGAGGAGACGTGCGCGATGGGCACGGTCGCGGCGATCGGGCGCGGGTACCGCGGCGACGCAGGCCTCGTGCCGGAGCCGACGCGCTTCAACCTCTGGGTCGCCACGCGCGGGCTGCTGCACGGGACGCTGACCGTGCCGGGCCGCTCGGCGCACGCGGAGATGAACCAGCCGCCGTGGCAAGACGGCGGCGGCGTGAATGCGATCGCGAAGGCGGCGTCGCTGCTCGCGGGGCTCGACGAGCTCGCCGCGGAGTGGGACGCCCGCGACGACAAGCGCCACCCGCTGCTGGGCACGCCGGGGATCCACCCGACGGGAATTCGCGGCGGCACCTTCATCTCGAACATCCCGGAGCGCTGCGAGGTCGACCTGAACACGCCGTAACTGCCCGCGAACGCGGACGAGCGCGGCTACGGGTCGGTTCCGCGGGGCGAGATCGAGCGCGCGGTCGCGAACGCGGCCGCCGCCGACGACTGGCTCGCGGCGCACCCGCCGACGTGGAGCTGGTACACGGACTACCCGCCGTCGGAGATCGACCCGCGCGCGCCGATCGTCGAGACGGTCCGGGACGTGGCGGGCGAGCTCGGGGTCGGCGCGTGGCCCGAGGGCATCGACACCACCTACGACGGTGCGCTGCTGACGCTGCTCGCGGACACGCCGAGCCCCGCGTTCGGCCCGGGCGACCTCGCACGCGCGCACGCGCCGGACGAGTGGGTCGGCATCGACGAGCTCGAGCTCGCTGCGCGGCTCTATGCGCGCGCGATCGTCTCCTGGTGCGGCCTGGGTGAGGGCGCGTGAGCGCTCCGCTGCTCGTGCACGAGCGGGAGACGGCGGTGTTCCTCCGGGAGCTCGACCGCGCCTATCCGCTGATCGAGCGCGGCGAGGGCGTCTGGCTCTACGACGCCGCGGGCACCGCCTACCTGGACGCGGTCGGCGGCGGCGCGATGGTGGCGAGCCTCGGCCACGGCGACCGCGGGCTCGCGGACGTCGCGCGCGCGCAGGCCGAGCGGGTCTCGTTCCTCTACAACCAGCAGTTCACGAGCCCGCCGCAGGAGGAGCTGGCGCGGCGGCTCGTGGAGCTCGCCGGCGGCGACGTCGCCCGGGTGCACTTCACGAGCGGCGGGGCGGAGGCGAACGAGACGGCCGTCAGGCTCGTCCGCAGCTACCACGTGGAGCGCGGGGAGGAGCGCCGTTGGCGGATCGTCTCGCCGGCGCAGGCCTACCACGGACCGACGGCGATGACGCTCGCGCTGACCGGACGACCCGCGCTCACCCGTCCGTACGAGCCGTACGTCGTGCCGCAGCCGCACATCCCACCGGCGACGTGGCGCTTCGACCCGACCGGCGCCGACGCGCTCGCCGCCCTCGACGCGATCCTCGACGAGCACGGGGACGAGGTCGCGGCGTTCTGCTGCGAGCCCGTGAGCGCCGCGGCCCTGCCGGCGTACTCGCCGCCGGAGGCGTTCTGGCGCGGCCTCGACGAGCGGCGCCGACGGCACGGCTTCCTCGTCGTGTTCGACGAGGTCGTGACGGGTCTGGGTCGCACGGGCTCCTGGTTCGCGGCGCACCGGCTGCCGATCGAGCCGGACGTGATCACGACGGCCAAGGGTCTCGGGGCCGGCTACGCGCCGATCGGCGCCGTCCTCTGCCGCGAGCACGTCTACGCGGCGGTGGCGGCGGGCTCCCGGGTGTTCGACCTCGGGCATACGTGGGACGGCGCGCCGCTTCCGTGCGCGGTCGCGCTCGCCGTGATCGACCGGCTGGAGCGCGACGGGCTCGTCGAGCGCGTCGGCGAGCTCGGCCCGCGGCTGCGCACCACGCTCGAGGAGGCGCTGGCCGGCTGCGCGCTCGTGCGCGAGGTCCGAGGGCAGGGGTTCCTGCTCGGCGTGGAGTACGTCGACCCGCGCGACGGCGAGTCCTTCCTCCCGCCCGAGCTGCGCGTCGCGCGACGGATCGACGTCGAGGCGCTTGGTCGTGGCCTCCTCGTGTACTCGACCCAACCGACCGCCGACGGGTACGCCGGCGACCAGACGCTCCTCGCGCCGGCGTTCGTCTCGAGCGAGGAGGAGCTCGCGCAGATCGTCGAGCGGCTGGCGGCGACGGTGCGGCACGTCGCCCGCGAGGTCGAGCGCGAGCTGGAGGCGATCCCCGCGGCCGCGGGAGGCGACCGCTGATGCAGGCGCTCCTGTGCCAGCTCGGCTCCGCGCTCGGCGACCCGGCGCGGAACGCCGAGCGCGCCGCCGACGCGATCCTCACGCACGCGGACGTCGACCTCGCCGTCTTCCCGGAGCTCTACCTGGGCGGCTACAGCTACCAGGGGCTCGAGCGTTCCGCGCGAACCGTCGACGACGAGGAGGTGCTCGTCGTCCGCCGGGCGTGCGCGGAGGCGGGAACGGTGGCCGTCGTCGGGTTCGCCGAGAGAACCGCCGCCGGGCTCGCGAACTCGGCGGCGATCCTCGACCGGGACGGCTCCGTGGCGGCCGTCTACCGCAAGACGCAGCTGTTCGGCGGCGAGGGCGAGGCCTTCGTCCCGGGAGAGGAGCTGCTCGTGCTGCCGCTCCTCGGTCGCCGCATCGCGCCGTTGATCTGCTTCGACATCGAGTTCCCCGAGCCCGCGCGCGCGGTCGCGCTCGCCGGCGCCGACCTCCTCGTCACCGCATCCGCGAACATGCGGCCGTTCTACGTCGACCACGAGGTCGCCTCGAAGGCCCGCGCCGTCGAGAACCGCGTCGCGCACCTGTACGCGAACGCCGTCGGACGCGGCGACGAGTTCGTCTTCGTCGGCGGCAGCCGCGCCGTCTCGCCGCTCGGCGAGGTGGTCGCCGAAGGCTCCGACGACCGCGAGGAGCTGCTCGTCGTCGACGTGCCCGAGCCCGGCGGGGTCGACGAGCGCGTCGACTACCTCAGGGCACTCCGACCCGTTTCCCCGGTGAGGGTCCTTGACCTCGCCCACAGCGAGAGGAGGCACACATGACCGACCAGGCTGCGGCCGGCGCCGCGGCCCCCGAGGCGCGCGGGCTGTTCGTGCGTCAGTCCTCGGGGCTGATCCGGGAGTTCCGGCCGTTCGACGTGTTCGTCTTCAACACCCTCGGCTACGCGCTCGGGCTCGTGCTCGCGGTCGTGCCGAGCTTCGCCGCCGGCCTCTGGCCGGAGCAGAACGTCCTCCTGATCGTCACGATCGGGACGATCCTGACGCTGGCGAACGCGGCGATGTACGGCTACCTGTCGGGGATCCTGCCGCGCTCCGGAGGGGACTACGTGTACCTCAGCCGCGTCGTCCACCCGGGCGTCGGCTTCACCGCGAACTGGGGCTTCACGTGGTCGCAGTTCCTCGGTCTCGCGCTGTACGCCGCGTTCACCGTCAACTTCGGCCTCGCCGTCGCGCTCGCGACCGTCGGCCACGCGACCGGGAACGACACGCTCGTCGACTGGAGCGCGAGCGTCGGCAAGGACTGGCAGACGTTCCTGATCGGGCTCGGCCTCCTCGCCCTCGTCGCCTACGTGCTCACGCTCAGCCCGCGGACGCTGCGGACGATCTTCCTGGTCGGCTTCGTCCCCGCGATGTTCGGGACGATCGTGACGCTGATCGTGTTCCTGATGACGACGCGCGACGAGTTCGTCTCGAAGTTCAACGCGTTCATGGCCGAGAACGCCGACGGGCAGACGTATCAGGGCCTGATCGACGGAGCCGCGGAGGCTGGGTTCAGCGCAGGGGACGCGACGTTCCTCGGCGCGCTGCTCGCGATTCCGCTCGGGTACTGGATCTACATCGGCTTCACCTACTCCGCCTACATCGGCGGCGAGGTGAAGCAGGCGTCGAAGACGCAGCCGCGGATGATCCTCGCCACGCTCCTGTTCGCGTACCTCGTCTACATGCTGATCTTCTGGCGGTACTACGACGTGGTCGGCAAGGACTTCACGAACTCGGTCGTGTACCTCGACGCAGAGACCGACGACGGCTCCGGGCTCCCGGTCTCGCCGGTGCTGAACTTCTTCGCCGGGATCATGACCGACAGCACGATCGTGAACGTGATCATCGGCGTGTCGTTCATCCTCTGGCACGCGCTGCTGCTGCCGGTGATCGGGATGGTGTGCACCCGGAACCTCTTCGCCTGGTCGTTCGACGGCGTGATGCCGCGGCAGCTGGCGACGGTGGGCGAGCGGACGCACGCGCCGTGGGTGGCGGCCCTCGTGATCACCGCGATCGCGGCGGTCCTGCTCGCGCTCTACGTCTTCACGTCGTTCTTCACCATCGTCGTGAACTACATCGTCATCTTCTCGATCGCGTTCTGGATCGCGAGCTTCGCGGCGATCCTGCTCCCGTACCGGCGTCCCGAGCTGTTCAACCAGGCGCCGGAGGCGGTGCGTCGGCGGATCGGCGGGATCCCGGTGATCTCGCTGCTCGGCGTCGGGAACCTGATCCTGTTCACGCTGATCCTGATCGCCTCGTTCGACACCCCCGCCTTCTCCGGGCCGACGAGCGGCCGGGCGATCGCGTTCGTCGTCGGGATCTACGTCGTCGGCGCGATCCTCTACTTCGTCTCGCGGGCCATGCAGAAGCAGCGCGGCGTCGACCTCGACCTGCTCTACAAGGAGATCCCGCCCGAGTAGTGCGCCTCTTCTACGCCACCGACGTCCACGGCTCCGACCGGTGCTTCACGAAGTTCGTGAACGCCGGCGCGTTCTACGGCGCCGACGCCGTCCTCCTCGGCGGCGACATCACCGGGAAGGCGATCGTGCCCCTCGTGGCGGCCGACGGCCGCTACGAGGGGCAGTTCCTCGGCGAGCCCGTCTCCGTCGAGGCGGGGATTGCGCTCGACGAGCTCGAGCGGAAGATCGCGAACACCGGCTACTACGCCTGGCGCTGCAGCCGCGACGAGGCTGACGCGGTGTCCGCGGATCCGGCCGCCCGCGACGCGCTGTTCCTCCGGCTGATGCAGGAGCGGCTCGCCCGCTGGGCGGCGCTCGCCGAGGAGCGGCTGCAGCCCAACGGGATCGCCTGCCTCGTGAACGCGGGCAACGACGACCCGCCGGAGATCGACGAGGTGCTCGAGGCGAGCGACTGGGTGCGGTTCCTCGAGGGGCGGGTCGTCGAGCTCCCGGACGGGACCGAGGTCGCGAGCTGCGGCTACGCGAACATGACGCCCTGGCGATGCCCGCGCGACGTGCCGGAGGACGAGCTCGCGCAGCGGCTCGACGCCGTGATCGCGAAGCTCGACGACCCGAGCCGCGCGATCTTCAACTTCCACTGCCCGCCCTACGACACCGGCATCGACGCGGGGCCGAAGCTCGGCGAGGACTTCCGCCTCACCGCCGGCGCCGGCGGCGTCGAGATGCACCCGGTGGGATCGACGTCGTGCCGCGCCGCGATCGAGCGGCACCAGCCGCTGCTCGGGCTCCACGGGCACCTGCACGAGTCGCGCGGCACGTTCAAGCTCGGGCGAACGGTGTGCATCAACCCCGGGAGCGAGTACAACGAGGGCGTGCTGCGCGGCGCGCTGATCGAGCTCCGGCAGGGCAAGCTGAAGAGCTACCAGCTCACGGCCGGCTAGTGCCCCGGGCGCGCGACCTCGGGATCGAGATCGGGTCCTTGCCGCCCGGGCCGCTGTGCGCGATCACCGACGTGCCAGGCGTCCGCGTCGGCCATGCGACGGTCGTCGCGGACGAGGAGGCCCGCACCGGGGTCACCGTCGTCCTCCCGCACGAGGGCTTCCCCTGGGCGGAGCCCGTGTTCGCGGGAGCGCACCGGCTGAACGGGAACGGGGAGCTCACCGGTCTCGAATGGGTGCGCGAGTCCGGGCTGCTCCACTCGCCGGTCGGGCTCACGAACACGCACTCGGTCGGGGTTGTGCGCGACGCGCTCGTCGCGTGGGAGGCGGAGACCCGCGGGGCGGACGCGGGCCCGTTCTGGAGCCTGCCGGTCGTCGGCGAGACGTGGGACGGCGTCCTCAACGACGTCAACGCCATGCACGTTCGCCCCGAGCACGTGCGCGCGGCGCTCGACGCGGCGTCCGGCGGGCCCGTGGCCGAGGGGTGCGTCGGCAGCGGCACGGGGATGATCTGCCACGGTTTCAAGGGCGGGATCGGCACCGCCTCGCGGCTCGTCCTCGACGAGCACGTGGTCGGCGTGCTCGTGCAGGCGAACCACGGCTCGCGCGAGCAGCTCCGCGTCGACGGCGTCCCGGTCGGGCGCCGGATCCCGACCACGGAGGTGCCGTCGCCGGGCGCCTTCGACGGGGCGGGGTCGATCATCGGCGTCGTCGCCACCGACGCGCCCCTGCTGCCGACCCAGTGCGAGCGGCTCGCGCAGCGCGTCGGGCTCGGCGTGGCGCGCGCAGGCGGCCTGGGCGAGAACTTCAGCGGCGACCTGTTCCTCTGCTTCGCGACGGGCAACCGCGGGCTGCCGCCGAACGAGATCCGCGACGACGTGCCGCGGACGGTGCGGCTGGCGATGGTCGCGAACCGGTGGATCACGGAGCTCTTCCAGGCGGTCGTGGAGGCGACGGAGGAGGCGATCCTCAACGCGCTGCTCGCGGCCCAGACGACGACGGGTCGCGGCCGGGTCGCCTACGCGCTCGACCCGGAGCGGCTGCTCGCGGCGCTCGCTGCGCCCGAGCGGTAGCAGTCGGCGGTGTGGTCGTCGACGAGGCCCGCCGCCTGCATCAGCGCGTAGCAGACCGTGGGGCCGACGAAGCGGAAGCCGCGGCGCTTCAGCTCCTTCGACATCGCCTTCGACTCCGGCGTCTCCGCCGGGATGGCGGCGACCGTCGGCCACGCGTTCACGCGCTGCTCGCCGCCGACGAAGCTCCACAGCAGCTCCGGCAGCGGCACGTCGAGCTCGAGCACCGCGCGCGCGTTCGCGACCGTCGACTCCACCTTCAGCCGGTTACGGACGATCCCGGTATCCGCGAGCAGGCGCTCCACGTCGGCGTCGCCGAAGCGCGCCACCGCCGCCGGGTCGAAGCCGGCGAACGCGCGCCGGTAGCCTTCGCGCTTGCGCAGGATCGTCGACCAGGACAGTCCCGCCTGCGCGCCCTCGAGCGTGAGCAGCTCGAACAGCGCGTGGTCGTCGCGGGTCGGCACGCCCCACTCCTCGTCGTGGTAGGCGACGTACTGCGGGTCGGCGAGCGGCACCCACGCGCAGCGGGTCACCTCAGGGTTCTGAAGGTGATCGAGTACCGCTCCTCCTTCGTCGCCGGGATCGAGTGCTGCCACGAGGTCCGGGCCTCTCCCGCGAGAACGTACCCCGAGCGCGGCTCGAGGAGCAGCTCCCACACGCGCCGCTCGGGGCCCTTGCCCCGCTGGAAGCGGAGCCGGCACGCGCCGCCGAGCGAGATCCCGACCACGGTGCCGAACGCGGGCGCGTCGCGGTGCCAGCCGATCGTCGCGCCGGCCCGGTACCGCTGCAGGAGCGCCTCCACGAGCTCGTCGGGCTCGTGGCCCGCGAGCGCCGCCGTCCGTGCCCGCAGCGGGAGGAGCCAGTCCGGGATCGGCTCCCCCGGCTGCGGCGTCCGCGCCTCGTAGTCGTAGCCGAGCCCGAAGTGCCGCGCGACCCGCCGCGCCGCCCGGCCGCGGATGACGATCGGGTCGTACGCGAGGTCCTTCACCACCTCGAGCAGCTCGCGCTCCTCCGCCAGCGTCAGCAGCTCGGCCTCGTAGACGAGCCCTTCCGGTCTCTCGCTCGGCGCCCGCGTCACGCCGCGACGCTACCGACGGCGCAGGGCCTCCGAGTTGACGACGACGTCGAGGCGTCCCGCGGCGAAGTCGA
>DATHTC010000237.1:0-2816 GCA_035463735.1 Gaiellaceae bacterium
ACGCCGCCCGCGCGCCCGCGCGCGCCGACGTGGATGTGCGCGGCGACCGCGCGGCCCGTCAGCCGCGCGTACGTCAGCCGCCACGTGAGCTGGGCGCTCGCACCGGACTTCGCCGCGGTCACCGCGAACGACCCGCGGGCCCGGTTGACGCGGCCGCGCGGGCGCGGCACCTCCTGGCGGGCGTTCAGCGCGACGGTCCTCGAGGCGAACGACGCCAGCTGCGCCCTGATCTCGCCGGCGCGGTTCGTCGCGGTGTGGACGTTGACGTAGGCCTGGCCGCTCTGAATGGCCGCGAGCACGGTCGCGTCGATCGTGGCCGTCCCGCCGGCGGCGGCCGGGCACGGGCCGCAGAGGGGGACGACGACCGGGCCGGGTACCCCTGGAGCGCCCGTGTGCACGTGGGCGGCGACGGCGGGGCCCGTGAGCCCGCTGTGGGTCAGCGCCCACGCCATCATCGCGCCGGTGCCCGAGCGCGTGAGCGTCGCGACGAACGTGCCGCGCGCGTTCGTCACGTCGCCGGCCGGCGCCGGCACCTCCTGGGCGGCATTCAGGGTCACGCGGAGCTGGATCGCCGCCGCGGTGCCCCGTGCGCCGACGGCTCCGGCGGCGACGAGCGCGACGAGCGCGGCGGCGGCCAGGAGCCGCGGAAGGTGAGCGCGCACGGTGACCTCCTCGGGTCGAGCGTGGAGCCCGCCGCTCCGGCGAGCACCCGGCAGTACGCGGCGGGTGCGCGACCGGATCGGTGGCGGCGGCCGCGGTCGACGAGGCTAGTCGTCCGAGTCGGTCTCCTCCGAATCGCCCTCGACCACGACCACGCGGTAGCGGTCGTCGAGGCGCACGTCGACCGTCGTGCCGTCGGGTTTCGTCACCTCGACCTCCCAGGTGGCGCCGTCCTCGTCGTCGCGCTCGACCGCGTTCGCGGTCCCGCCGCCGAGCTGGGCGAGCGCGGCGGCGCGGGCGCGGTCTGCCTCGGGGCCCGTCGCGCCCGGGCCGTCGTCGTCGCCGCCCCCGGCGAGCGCCCAGGCTGCGCCGCCGAGAGCGATCGCGGCTGCGACGGCGATCGCGGCTGCGACCTTCGTCGTGCGTGGAGTCATGTGCGTCCTCCTTCCCCGGTCCGTCGGCGATTCGACCACGACCGTAGCGACCGGGCGTGAGAGGGCGATGAGAGCCCCAGCCCGGCGCTCTCATGCCGCTCTCATCGGCGGGCGGCGACAATGAGCCGGTGCGGGTGCTGGTCGTGGAGGACGAGCCGAAGCTCGCCGCGCTCCTGCGTCGCGGGCTCGTCGAGGAGGGGCACGCCGCGGACGTGGCGCCGACGGGCGAGGACGCCCTGTGGCGTGCGCTGGCGACGCCGTACGACGCGATCGTCCTCGACCTGATGCTGCCCGGCCTCGACGGCGTCGAGGTCTGCCGCCGCCTGCGCGCGGCCGGCGTCTGGGCGCCGGTGCTGATGCTGACGGCGCGCGACGGCGTCGACGACCGTGTCGGCGGCCTCGACGCGGGCGCCGACGACTACCTGAGCAAGCCGTTCGCGTTCGCGGAGGTGCTCGCGCGGCTGCGGGCCCTCGCCCGCCGGGGCGCGGCCGAGCGCCCTGTGGTGCTCACCGCGGGCGACCTCCGCCTCGACCCGGCGAGCAGGCGCGTCTGGCGCGGGGACGTCGAGGTGGAGCTGTCGACGAAGGAGTTCGCCGTGCTCGAGGCCTTCATGCGCCGCCCCGGCAGCGTGCTGTCGCGCCTCGAGCTGCTCGAGCACGCATGGGACGACGCGTACGAGCAGCGCTCGAACGTCGTCGACGTCTACGTCCGCTACCTGCGCGGGAAGGTCGACCGTCCATTCGGCCGCCGCTCGCTCGAGACCGTCCGCGGTGTCGGCTACCGCCTGCGCGCCGACGGCGCGTGAGCCGGCTGTCGCTCCGCCTCCGGCTCACGCTCGCATTCGCGGCGGCGATGGCCGTGCTGCTCACGGCGACGGGGACGTTCCTCTACGTCCGCCTCGGCGCGACCCTGGACGACCAGCTCGAGCAGAGTCTCCGCGCCCGGGCGGACGACGTCGCGGCGCTCGTCGGCCGCGGCGAGTGGCGTCTGGCCGACCGGCCCGAGGGCCTCGCCGAAGGCGAGGAGACGTTCGCGCAGGTGCTCGGGGCCGGCGGGGAGGTGCGGGACGCCACGCCGCCGCTCGACCGCGAGGCGCTCCTCGCGCCCGCGGAGCTCGCCCGCGCACGCCGTGGCACCGTGCTGCTCCGGCAGACCGCACCCGCCGGGCTCGACGGCGGCCCCGTGCGCCTGCTGGCGACGCCGGTCGAGGCGGACGGGGAGGCGGTCGTCGTCGTGGCGGGTGCGTCCCTCGACGACCGCGACGACGCGCTCGCCGCGCTCCGCACGGAGCTGCTGGTCGGCGGGCCTGCGGCGCTCCTGCTCGCGTCGCTCGCGGGGTACGCGCTCGCGGCCGCGGCGCTGCGGCCCGTGGAGGCGATGCGGCGCCGGGCCGCGGAGATCTCGGCCACGACCGCCGCCCGGCGGCTCCCCGTCCCACCGACCGCCGACGAGGTCGGTCGCCTGGCGCGGACGCTGAACGAGATGCTCGCGCGGCTCGAGGCCGGCCTCGAGCGGGAGCGCCGCTTCGTCGCGGACGCGAGCCACGAGCTGCGGACGCCGCTCTCCTCCCTGCGCACCGAGCTCGAGCTGGCTCTCCGCCGGCCGCGCCCGCCCGACGAGCTCCGTGCGGCGCTCGCGTCCGCAGCCGACGAGACCGAGCGGCTCGTCCGGCTCGCCGACGACCTGCTCGTGCTCGCGCGGGCGGACGAGGGCCGGCTCCC
>DATHTC010000238.1:0-2359 GCA_035463735.1 Gaiellaceae bacterium
GAGCTCGAGGCGGCGCTGCAGTGAGGCCGGTCACAGTCCTCGTCTCCGCGTCCGGCGCGCCGGGCACCGCCGCGCTCCTGCGCGCGCTGCGCGAGAATGGCGAGCGCCAGGTGCGCCTCGTCGGGACGGACATGTCCGAGCGCTCCGTCGGCCGCCACCTCTGCGACGCCTTCCACCTCGTCCCGCCGGGCTCCGACCCCGGCTTCCCCGACGCGGTGCGCGCGATCGTCGAGCGCGAGCGCGTCGACGTCGTGCTGCCGCAGAGCTCGTTCGACCTGCAGGGGCTCGCCGAGCACCGTCGCGACTTCCCCGTGCCGGTGCTCGTCTCCGACCCCGAGACGATCCGCCGCTCGAACGACAAGGCGGAGAGCTACGCCCTCCTGCACCGGCTCGGCGTCCGCGCCCCGGCGTTCCGCCGCGCCGCCGGCGCGGCGCAGGTCGACGCGGCGGCGCGCGAGCTCGGCTACCCCGACCGGCCCGTCTGCTTCAAGCCCGTCTTCTCGTCCGGCTCGCGCGGCTTCCGGATCCTCGACCCGACGGTCGACCGCGCCCACCAGCTCCTCCACGAGCGGCCCGGCTCGGTGGCGATGCGCCTCGAGGAGGCGGTCGAGCTGCTCCCGGACGAGGGCGGGCCGGACCTGCTCGTGATGGAGCTCGCCACCGGCGGCGAGCGGACGATCGACGGGATCGCCGACGGGCGTCGCGTCGTGCTCGGCCACCCGAAGACGCGCGAGGCGATGCGCGCCGGCCTCGCGATGTACTTCGTCACGCTCGAGGACCCCGAGCTGATGGCGATCGCCGACCGCATCGTCGCCGAGCTCCGGATCGAGTGGTTCTTCAACATCCAGCTCGTGGGCGAGCACGTGATCGAGGTCAACCCGCGCATCTCCACCGTTGTCTACCAGGAGGACCTGAACCTGCCCTACCTCGGCGTCAAGCGCGCCCTCGGCGAGGTCTCGGACGACGAGCTCGCGGCGCTCGCCTCCCGCGTCCGCCCGGGCCGCACCGCGCTCCGCTACTTCGACCAGCTCGAGTTCGACCCGTGACCGGCTTCGACGACCCGGAACTGCTGCGCGAGGCGCTGGAGGAGGTGGCCGACGCGCTGCCGGGCTCCCACGTCGAGGAGCCGTGGGGCTCAGCGGCGCTCGCGGCCGCGGAGGAGCTCGCGCGGCACGGCACCGACCACGAGCTGCGGGAGCTCGCGCGCCGCGCCGTCGAGCGCGTCGCCGCCGCGAGCGAGCTGCGCGACCTCGGCGACGACGACGCCCGGATCGACGACGTCCTGCGGCGGCTCCGCGACGGCTAGCCGGTCTTCACCGCCAGCGGCGCCATGAACGACCAGAGCGTTCCCTCGGGGTCACGCACCGAGTACTCGCGGTAGCCGTAGGGCTGGTCGACGGGCGCGCCCTCGACGGCTGCCCCCTCCTCGGCTGCACGGCGATGGTGCGCGTCGACGTCCTCCACGAAGACCGCGACGCCGGCCGTCGCCGTCCCGACCGCCCGCGGCGACGCGAGCCCGTGCTCCGGCGCCGTCCGGTGCAGCCAGATGACCGTGTCCCCGGCGGAGACCTCCGCGTGCACCACCGTCCCGCTCTCGTCGCGGCTCACCGGCCCCGCCTCGAGGCCGAGCACCCGCACGAGGTACTCGCGCATCCCCTCGAGGTCCTCGTAGACGAGGTACGTGATCGCCCGCTGCCCCGACGCCTCCGACATGCCCGCCTCCTTCGCTCGCCCGAACCCTGCCCCAGGGACGCTAGGCGGTCTGCGCCGCTTCGTCTTGGAGGAATCGCACCGGCGGTCTGCCCGCGAAGCCGCGGAACTCGTTCACGAGGTGCGGCTGGTCGGCGTAGCCGCAGCGAACCGCGACCTCGGCGCCGCCGACGCCGCTCCGGAGCAGCGCGAGCGCCCGCTCGAACCGCACGAGCTTCGCGGCGGGCTTCGGCGGGAGCCCGACGTGCTGCAGGAAGCGCGAGCGCAGGTGCTTGCGGCTGCAGCCGAGCTCGGCGGCGAGCGCGCCGATGCGGATCCGCCCTCCCGTCTCCGCGAGCCGGCGCCATGCGTACGCGACGTCCGCCGGTACGGGCTCGGCTGCGGCAAGCCGGCGGGCGACGAACGCCTCCGTCAGGCGGCGGCGCGCGTCCCAGTCCGGAGCCTCCGCGAGCTGCTCCTCCAGGCGGTCGACCCCGTGCCCGAGCACGTCCGCGAGCGGCACCGCGGGCTCGGCGGCGAGCTCGTGCATCGGGACGCCGAGGAAGCGGGACACGGCGAGCGGCGCCAGGTCGACCTGCGTGACGAGCGCGTCGCCGTCAGAGTCGACGACGACGGGCGCGACCGTGAGCCCGCCGACGAAGCTCCGCAG
>DATHTC010000239.1:0-4169 GCA_035463735.1 Gaiellaceae bacterium
CCACCACCCCGATCGCCGCGAAGGCGACGAGCGCGGCATACAGCTGCCCCGCCCCCCACGTGTGGATGTACGGCGAGCGCGAACACGCCCCAGCTCCACGCCAGCCACGCCCAGCGACCGGGCCGGACGAACACGAGCAGCGCGGCCGCGTAGAGCGGCGCGAGCAGCCGCGCGGACGCGTACGTGTACGCGAACAAGCCCAGCGCGACCCCGACGGCGGTGCCGCGGGCCCACGACGGAGCGGGCGACCGCGAGGCCCACTCGACCACCACGAGGATCGACACGACCGCGAGCGGCGTCAGCGCCGTGTCGAGCGCCACCCGCCCGAGCTCGAAGAGCCACGGGACGGTCCCCGCGAGGAGCACGACCACGGCGACGACCGCGGCCGACCCCGTGCGGCGCCAGGCCAGCAGGCCCACGAGGAGCACGGCCCCGAGCACCGCTGCCGTCGCGAGGCCGCGCGCGACCCGCTCGTCGGGACCCGTGACGCGGAAGACGCCGGCGAGCGCGTACGGGAAGACGGGCGGCTTGTAGTCGCCGAACGAGGGGAAGAACAGCGGCAGCCGCGCGCCGTCCTGGTCGCGGAGGTCGCGCGAGAGCGTGTGCGCGTTGAGCGCGAACGACGCCTCGTCGCGGATGAACCCCGGCGGGCTCTCCGGGGCGACCCAGAGCTGGAGGCCGACGGCGGCCACGACCGAGACGAGCGCCGCGAGGACACCCGGTCGCGTCAGCGCGGCCGACGCGCGTGCGGCGTGCCCGCGGCCGGCCGCTCGAAGCACGCGGCGATCATACGGCCGCCTCGGGATGGAAGAGGGCGGGCGTGCGCCCGCCCTCCGCTCCAGCCGCTACCTCGAGATCTGCTCGACGACCTCGCCCGTGCGGGCGTCGCTGCCGCCCTCGATGGCGACGTCGGCCTGCGCGACGATGCCGACGAGGCGGCCGTCCTCCTCGCAGACCGGCAGGCGGCGCACCTGGTGGCTCGCCATCAGCCGGAGCGCCTCGTCGAGCGGCTGCTCCGGGTCGATCGTCACGAGGTCGCGCGACATGATCTCGCCGACCGTCGTCGACTGCGGGTCCTTGCCCTCCGCGACGACGCGGAGCGCGATGTCGCGGTCCGTGAGGATGCCGGTCAGCTTGCCGCCGTCCTCGACGACCGGCACCGGGCCGACGCCCTCCTGCTTCATGATCCGCGCCGCCTCGACGACCGGCGTCGAGGTCTCGACGGCCTTCGGGTTCGACGTCATCAGCTCGCGGATGCTCCTGTGATGGGTCATTGCGTCCTTTCGTCGCTTGCGACAATCCCTCTCGATGGCAACGGGCGGGTACGCCGATCGGATTCGCGCGCTGGCGCTGTCGTGGCCGGAGACGTACGAGGACGAGCCGTGGGGACACCCCGTGTTCAAGGTGGCCGACAACCGGATGTTCGCGGCGATGTCGGAGGCCGACGGCGCCGTGCGGCTGACGGTGAAGCTGACGGCCGAGGAGCGCGAGATCGCGCAGCTGCTGCCGTTCGTGGAGCGCGCCGCGTACGTCGGCCGCTACGGCTGGGTGACCGCGTCGGTTCGGGACGAGGAGGCCCTCGAGGCGGCGCTGGAGTGGTTGCGCGAGAGCTACTGGCTGAAGGCACCGCAGCGCCTGCGCGCGGCCGTCGAGACCGAGTAGCGGGTCACGGAGCGAGCAGGATCGCGACGCCGAAGTAGGCGGCGATCGTGAGGAGGTCCTGGACGACCGTCGCCAGGGGACCGGAGCCGAAGGCGGGATCCTGCCCCAGCCGGGCCAGCAGGGCGGGCAGCACGAGGGCGACGACGGTCGCGACCGAGCAGCTGACGACGAGCGCGATCGCCACCGACCCGGCCACGCGGGCGTCGCCCCAGACGGCGAGCGCGAACGGGAAGAAGACGGCGCCCACGAGGAGTCCGATGACGAGGCCGGACAGGAGCTCGCGCCCGACGGTGTCGCGCACCGAGACGCCGACCGACATCCCGCGGATGACGAGCGTCTCCGTCTGCGTCCCGACCGCGTCCGCCATGTACACGACCGCCGGTACGAAGAACGCGAGCAGCACCTGCTTGCGGAGCTGCTCCTCGAACGCGCCGACGATCGCTGCGGACGCCATGGCGCCGAGCAGCCCCAGCGCGAGCCACGGGAGCCGGTGCCACAGGCGCCGCCGCACCGACTCCTCCGACGCCGTCCGCGCCAGCGACGCCCGCGTGAGGAAACCGCCGAGCCGCGCCATGTCCTCCTCGTGCTCCCGCTCGAGCAGCGCGAGCAGTCGTTGCGGCGGGACGAGGCCGACGAAGCGGCCGTCGCCGCCGACGACAGCGACTGTTCGCGCGCCGCGTCGCGCCGCCAGGCGGGTCACCACTTCGAGGTCGGCGTCGGGTGCCGTCGTGATGCAGGCCTCGGCGAGCGCGCCGGCTGCCACGCCGCCGGGCGCCGCGAGCAGGCGCTCGATCGGGACGAGGCCGAGGAGCCGCTCGCCCTCCAGCACGGCGACCTCGGTCACGGTCGCGAACGCTCGACCCGCGAGCGCCGCCCGCGCGTCCGCGGCGGGCGTCTCCGGTGCGGCGCGCGGGACGTCCACGACGACGTGGTCGCCGGCGATGGCGCCAGGGGGCGCGCCGGCCGAGGCCTCGACCGCCACCGGGCGAGTGTCGCAGCAGGGGTGGACGGGGGCCGCGCGCTACCCTAGGGCCGTGACGACCCGGCTGACAGCCTGCCGCGCGCGGCCCCCGTCGCCCGGTCGCGCGCGGACACGCTAGTCCGCCTGGGGATCGTCCCCGGCGTCGGTGTCCTTGGCAGTCGGGTCGGGGACCGGCGACTCCTCGATCTCGTCGTTCCGATCGTCCTCGCGGGGGTGCATATCCTTGTCTTCGGTCATGAAGGTCCTCCTACCCGACGGCTCCGAGCTCGAACTTCCCGACGGCGCCAGCGGGCTCGACGCCGCGCGCGCAATCGGCCCGAGGCTCGCGGAGCAGGCCGTGCTCGTGCGCTCGAACGGGGAC
Source organism: Gaiellaceae bacterium (assembly GCA_035463735.1). Taxonomy (GTDB): domain Bacteria; phylum Actinomycetota; class Thermoleophilia; order Gaiellales; family Gaiellaceae; genus DATHTC01. Next base: position 3,006 of record DATHTC010000239.1, read on the forward strand.
GTCCAGGATCTGCGGCTGCCGCTTCGCGACGGCCAGCGGATCCAGATCCTGACCACGCGCGACAAGGACGACCCCGACGCGCTCGCGGTGCTCCGCCACAGCAGCGCCCACCTGCTGGCGGAGGCCGTCCGCCGCCTCTTCCCGGGCGTGAAGATCGCGATCGGCCCGCCGATCGAGCACGGCTTCTACTACGACTTCGAGTTCCCCGAGCCGATCGCCGAGGCCGACCTCGAGCGGATCGAGCAGGAGATGCTGAGGGAGCTGGACGAGGGCCGCGCGTGGACGCGCGAGGAGGTCTCGGCCGACGAGGCCCGCGTTCGCTTCGAGCAGGAGGGCGAGCGCTACAAGGTCGAGCTCGTCGGCACGGCCGAAGGGCCGATCTCCTTCTACACGCAGGGCGACTTCACCGACCTCTGCCGCGGGCCGCACCTGCAGGACTCGAAGCCGATCAAGGCGGTCAAGCTCACCGGCCTCGCCGGCGCGTACTGGCGCGGCGACGAGCGCAACACGCAGCTGACGCGCATCTACGGCACCGCGTTCTACGAGCAGGCCGACCTCGAGCGTCACCTCGAACAGCTCGAGGAAGCCCGGCGGCGCGACCACCGCCGCCTCGGCCCGCAGCTCGACCTCGTCCACTTCGACGAGCACTCGCCTGGGTCGCCGCTTTGGCACCCGAAGGGGATGGTGCTCTGGAACGCCCTCGAGGACCTGCGCCGGCGGGAGAACGCCGCGCGCGGGTACAGCGAGGTGAAGACCCCGCTCCTCTACGACAAGGAGCTCTGGGTCACCTCCGGGCACTGGGAGAAGTTCCGGGAGAACATGTTCCTGATCGATCAGCAGGACAAGACGTTCGGGCTGAAGCCGATGAACTGCCCGGGCCACATGCTCCTGTTCGGCAGCCGGTTGCGCAGCTACCGCGAGCTCCCGATCCGCTTCGCCGAGTCGTCCACGCTTCACCGCGACGAGCCCACCGGCACCCTGCACGGCCTCCTGCGCGTGCGCCACGTGACCCAGGACGACGCGCACATCTTCTGCACCGCCGAGCAGATCGAGGACGAGATCTTCGGCTGCCTCGACTACGCCGCCTTCCTCTACGACCTGTTCGAGATGGAGGCGCGGTTCGAGCTGTCGACGCGGCCCGAGAACAAGCTCGGCACCGACGAG
>DATHTC010000240.1:0-3377 GCA_035463735.1 Gaiellaceae bacterium
GCCGCTCCCCGAGCCGCTGCACTGGTTCAAGTGGGAGGCGTACACGACGTGGCTCTCGGGCTTCGCGCTCCTCGTCGTGCTCTACTGGACGGACGCCGACACGCGCCTCGTCGACCCGACCGTCGCCGACCTGACGACCGCAGAGGCCGTCGCCGTGAGCGCAGGGGGGCTGCTCGCGGCGTGGCTCGTCTACGACGGGCTCTGCCGTCTCGTGCGTGACGACCGGGCGGTCGCGGTCGCGGTCGCCGCGCTCGTGGTCGGATCGGCGTACGCGATGGGAGCGCTGCTCGCGCCGCGCGCGGCGTACCTCCAGGTCGGCGCGATGCTCGGGACGATCATGGCCGCCAACGTCCTGCTCGTGATCATCCCGGCGCACCGCGAGCTGATCCGGGCGCGCGAGGAGCGCCGCGAGCCCGACCCGGCGCCCGGACTGGAGGCGAAGCGGCGGTCGGTGCACAACAACTACCTCACGCTCCCGGTCGTGTTCGCGATGCTCGCGGGCCACTTCCCGCTCACCTTCGGCCGCGCCAACGCCTGGCTCGTGCTCGTCGCGGTGATGGCGCTGCTCGCGCTCGTGCGGCACTTCTTCAACCTGTGGCATCGCGAGCGACGCGCGTGGTGGGCGCTCGGCCTCGCCGCCGCGGCCGCCGTGGCGCTCGCGCTCGTGCTCCGACCCGACGAGACGGCGCCCGCGGTCGCGGCCCCCTCGGACAGCGAGGCCGCGTCGATCCTCGAGCAGCGGTGCGCCTCGTGTCACTCCGGTGCCGACTCCCCGCTCGGCGTTCGCCTCGAGTCGCCGGAGGACGCCGCGGCGCGGGCGGAGCTCGTCGCGACGATGGTCCGGACACGCGCGATGCCCCCCGGGAACGCGACAGGGATGACGGACGAGGAGCGAGAGGCCCTGCTCGCGTGGCTCGCCGAGCGGTAGGCTCGGCGCGTGCTGGAGATCGTCGCCGCCGGGATGACGTTCGTGGCGCGCTGGGAAGAGGAGGCCGCGCCGCGCACCGTCGCGGCGTTCCGCGCGATCCTCCCGTTCGAGGACCGGATCATCCACTGCCGCTGGAGCGGCGAGTCGAACTGGATCCCCTGGGGCGACCGCGACCTCGGCGTCGGCGGCCCGGAGAACGCCACGAGCTACCCGCACCCGGGCGAGCTCGCGCTCTACCCGGGCGGGCAGAGCGAGACGGAGCTCCTGTTCCCGTACGGCTACTGCAACTTCGCCAGCAAGGCGGGGCAGCTGTGGGCAAACCACTTCGCGACGGTCGTCGAGGGGCACGAGCGCCTGGCCGAGCTGGGCCGCCTGACGCTCTGGGAGGGCGCGCAGGCGATCTCGTTCCGCGAGCGCTGACCCTTGTCGCCGCCGAAGGGGCGGCGTAGGGTCGAGGGCCAAACGCCACCGAGGAGGCGACATGCGCACGCTCCGTTCGCTCGTCACTGCGGCCTCCGTTCTCTCCTTGCTCCTTCCCGCCGCCGCGAGCGCCGCGACGGCACCGGTCGGCCCGCCGACCGCGATCGGCACGGGCGGCGCGGCCGCGACCGTCGAGCGCCTCGCGACGCAGGCGGCCGTCGACACGCTGCGCCGCGGCGGCAACGCCGTCGACGCCGCGGTGTCCGCGGCGGCCGTGCTCGGCGTCACCGAGCCGTTCTCGTGCGGCATCGGCGGCGGCGGCTTCCTCCTGCTCCGCACGGCGACCGGCACGGTCACGACGATCGACCACCGCGAGACGGCACCCGCGGCGATGGCGCCCGACTCCTTCTGGGAGGCCGGGTCGCCGCTGCCGTTCAACGCCGCGCGCTACAGCGGCCTCTCGGTCGGCGTGCCCGGGACCGTCGCAGGCTGGGCCGACGCGCTCGACCGCTACGGGACGATCTCGCTCGCCGAGGCGCTCGCGCCCGCGATCCGGATCGCACGCGACGGATTCGTGATCGACCAGGTGTTCTTCGACCAGACGCTCGCCAACGTCGACTGGTTCGACGACGTGCCGTCGTCGGCGGCGCTCTACCTCGACCCCGACGGCACGCCCCGCGACGTCGGCACCGTGTTCCGCAACCCCGACCTCGCGCGGGCGTACGAGCGCATCGCCCACCTGGGCGCGAAGGGCTTCTACCGCGGCGCGATCGCCGACGCGCTCGTCGAGACGGTGCAGGATCCACCGGTCGCGTCGACGGCGAATCACGTCTGGCGCCCCGGGCTGATGACGATGCGCGACCTGCACCGGTACGCGGCGCCGGAGCGCGTACCGACGCGTGTCTCGTACCGCGGCCTCGACGTGTTCGGGATGGGCCCGCCCTCGAGCGGGGGCTCCACCGTCGGCGAGGCCCTGAACATCCTCGAGGGCTACCCGCTCGCGTCGACCACGCGCGAGGAGACGCTCCACCTGTTCCTGGAGGCGTCGCGCTTCTCCTTCGCCGACCGCGGCGCGTACCTCGGCGACTCCGACTACGTGAACGTGCCGCTCGCCGGCCTGCTCTCGGACGGGTTCGCGGCGACTCGGCGCGCGCTCATCGGCCCGACGGCGGCGACGAGCCCCGTCCCGCCCGGAGACCCGTGGCCGTTCGACGGCGCCGCCGGTCTGCTCCTCGCGGGCGCCGCGACCGACCTCGAGCCGACCTCGACGACGCACCTCAGCGTCTCCGACCGCTTGGGAAACGTCGTCTCCTACACGTTCACGATCGAGTCCACGGGTGGCGCGGGGATGGTCGTGCCCGGCTGGGGCTTCCTCGTCAACAACGAGCTCACCGACTTCGACTTCAGCTCGCTCACGCACCCCAACCGCGTCGAGGGCGGCAAGCGGCCCCGGAGCTCGATGGCGCCGACGCTCGTGCAGCAAGGCGGGCGGCCGCTGGTGACCGTCGGGTCGCCCGGCGGCTCGACGATCATCACCACCGTCCTCCAGCTGCTCGTCGACCGGCTCGACGGCGGGATGACGTTGCCGCAGGCGATCGCCGACCCTCGTGCGACGCAGCGGAACACGACGACGACGCAGGCCGAGCCCGCGTTCCTCGCCTCCGCGGAGGCGGCGGCGCTCGCGGCGCGCGGCCACGTCTTCGTCACCAACCCCGAGATCGGCGCGGCGACGGGGATCGAGTTCCTCGCCGGTGGCGGCGTGCTCGCGGCCGCCGAACCGGTCCGCCGCGGCGGCGGCAGCGCGATGGTGGAGGTGCCGTCCGGCTAGGTCCGGCCGATCACCGAATACGACGCGAAAGCGGACAAGTGACAGTCTGTCACTTTGTCACTCTTGCGTCGGATTCCCGGTCGCTCGGGAGAGGCGCTCGAGCGCGCGCGCGAGCACGTCCACCGCGAGCTCGCAGTCCCCCGGGTCGCTCCACTCGTCCGGCGAATGGCTGATCCCACCGTTGCGGCTCCGGACGAAGAG
>DATHTC010000241.1:0-2434 GCA_035463735.1 Gaiellaceae bacterium
GGCTCCTTTCGGGGGCGCGCCGCCGGCCCGTCATCGCGCGGCGACGGCGTGGGCCGCGCGCACCGCGGCCCGCAGCGCCTCGCGGCCGTACTCGCCGCGGTGTCGGCGCCCGTTCACGAAGAAGGTCGGCGTGCCCGCGACCCGGCTCAGGTCGGCGCTCTCGACGTCGCGCGCGACGCGGCCGGCGTACGCGCGACGGCGCAGGTCGGCCCAGAACCGCTCCTGGTCGAGCCCGGCCTGGACGGCGTACTCGCGCAGATCCGTCAGGCGCAGGGCGTCCCCGTGCTCGATCAGGAGGTCGTGCAGCTCCCAGAAGCGCCCTTGCGCCGCCGCGGCCTCGGCCGCCTCGGCGGCGAGCTGCGCGTGTGCGTGGACGTCCTGGAGCGGGAGGTGCCGCCAGACGTACCGGAGCTCGTCGCCGAACTCGTCGAGCAGCTCGTGGACGACCGCCTCGGCGTCGCGGCAGTACGGGCACTCGTAGTCGCCGTACTCGAGCAGCGTCACCGGCGCGTCCGACGGGCCACGGACGTGGTCGAGCTCCGGGTCGACGGGGAGATCGAGGTCGACGAGCGTCGCCGCGGTCGCGCCGCGGCCGACGAGCCCCGCGGGCAGGTGCGCGACGAGGCGGAACGCGAGCCAGCTCGCCGCAGTGGCGGCGACTGCCGCGGCGAGCACGGCCGTCTTCGCGTGCTCGAGGCGCTCGCCGGTGAAGGCGAGGTCGGCGATGAAGAGCGAGAGCGTGAAGCCGATCCCGCAGGCCACCGCGCCCGCCGCCAGCGGTCCCCACGGGACGACGAGCGGTAGCGGGCCAACCGGCCGGCGCGCCCCGACGAGCGCGCCGAGGACGATCCCCGCGGGCTTGCCGAGCACGAGCCCGACGAGGATCGCGATCCCCACGGACGACGTCAGCGCGTCGCGCAGCGCCCCCGCGTCGAGGTCGACGCCGGCGTTCGCGAGCGCGAACAGCGGCACCACGACGAAGCTGACCCACGGGTGGAGGCGGTACTGGAGCCGCTCGTTCGAGGAGAGGGCGCCCTCCACGCCGAGCGAGGCCTCGCGCGCGAGCGCGGCGGTCGGCTGCTCGCGGAACATGCGCGCGGCCTCGATCGCGCGCTCGAGCTCGTGCCGGCCCGGCGGGTACGCGTCCACGAGCAGGCCGAGCGCCACCCCGGCGAGCGTCGGGTGGATCCCTGCGTGGAGGACCGCGAGCCAGATCCCGCTCCCGACGACGACGTAGGCGGGCGCGCGCCACACCGCCAGGCGCTTGAGAGCGATCACGACGCCGAACAGGAGCACGGCGACGCCGAGCGCGAGCGGGTCGACGCGCTCGGTGTAGACACCCGCGATCACCGCGAGCGCCGCGACGTCGTCGACGATCACGAGCGTGAGCACGAACACGCGCAGGCGCATCGGCATGCGGCGCCCGACGAGCGCGATCACGCCGAGCGCGAACGCGGTGTCGGTCGTGATCACGACGCCCCAGCCCGAGCGCGCGTCCTCCGCGAGCGCGAGGAACAGCGCCGCCGGCAGAAGCATCCCGCCGGCGGCTGCGAGGACCGGGATCCCCAGACGGCGGCGGTCGCGCAGCTCGCCCATGTCGAACTCGCGCCGGATCTCCAGCCCGATCACGAAGAAGAAGAACGTCATCAGGCCGTCGTTGACCCAGTGCCGCAGGTCTTCGGTCAGCTCCCAGTCGCCGAGGCGCAGGGAGAGCTCCGTGCTCCACAGGTCGTCGTAGGTGCCGCCGAAGGGCGCGTTCGCCCAGGCGAGCGCGACGACGGCGGCGCCGACGAGCGCGAGGGCGCTGCCCGCCTCGGTGTCGAGGTACGAGCGGAGCGGCTGGGCGACGTTCCGGACCCACGCCGTCCGGCCGGCGAGGACCGGCGCCTGCGAGTCCGCCGACGCCATCCGCGGGATTGTGCTGGATCGGGAGGAGCGGCCGGTGCTAGCCGGCCTTGCCCTTCGCACCCGACTCGGGGGCGCCCGCAGTGGGGGCCTTCTCCTTCTCCTCGGCCTCCGCTGCGTCGACGTCGGCCGGGGCGTCGGCGACCGCGGGGTCGGCCGCGGCGGGCGGCTCGACGGGAACCGGCGGCGCCTCCTTGGCGCGGGCCTGATCGTCGTCGGAGGGACGGCCGCGTCCCTCGGGCGCGCCGGCCGGCGCAGCTGCGCCGGAGCCCCGCCCGGCCGAGGGCTTCGGCTTGGCGACGGCGGCGGTCGCGGGCCTCGGTTTGGGCTTCGGCTTCGCCTCAGCCCTCGCCGCGCGCCTCGCCTTCAGGGCAGCGCCGCGCTGTAGCTCGGACGCGGCCGCCGCCGACCGCTTCGGCTTGGCGCGCCGCAGCTCGGCGGAGGCCTGCGGCGTCGCGTGATCGGCTGCGGGCGTCGCGGGCGTTGCCGGAGTGGCGGGCGTCGCCGGAGCGGCGGGTCCGCCTGCCTC
>DATHTC010000242.1:0-2429 GCA_035463735.1 Gaiellaceae bacterium
CGGCGTATGTCGAGCGCGCGCTGGCGCTCTACGAGCAGAAGGGGAACGTCGTCTCTGCGCGTCGCGCGGCGGAGCTCGCCGCGACTGTCAGGGCGACGTGACGCGCTCCATCCCGAGCCGCGAGAGCATCTCCGGGTCGAGCGGCGGCGCCGGAAGGGGCGGCACGTAGAGCGTCGGCATCGGCACGAGCTCGACCTCGGGCAGCCGCCCCAACGGGACGCGGGCGATGGTCGGCCCGAAGAGCGGGTACGGCGAGGCGGTGTAGAGCACCACTTCGTGCTCGGCCGGATAGGAGCCGAGGAGGTAGTCGACGAGCACGCGGAGGCCTTCGACGCCCGGCTCGGGGCGGAAGTCGACCTGTCCGATCAGGTCGACCTGCCAGAGCAGGAGCGCCGCGGTCGGGTCGACCACGTGCCGGTGCACCAGGAATTCCGTCGCCTCGTAGCTCTGGCAGCCGCGCTCGCCGGGGTTGATCCCGAGGTCGGCGAAGAGGCAGTCCTCGGCGGAGACCGCGGCGAGCATGCGCGCGGGGTAGCCCTCGTCGCGCGCGATCCTGACCGCCTCGTGCGACGGCGAGACGAAGACACCCGGGTGGCCGTAGAACGCGGCGCAGACACGCGCCCCGCGCCGCACGGGCGCGAGGATCTCCTCGACCATCGCGTCGTAGATCTCGTGGCGGTTCCGCCCCGGCCGGTAGAGCGTTCCGAGCGAGCGCGCGTTCGGGTTCAGGCGCTCGAGCCACGCCGACACGGCAGGATCGGAGGCCACGAACAGCAGCTCCTCGGCCGCCTCGAGCTCCGCGCGCGCCTCGTGCGTGACGTGCGCGATCAGCTGGATGCCTGTGCCGACGACCGTCAGCGACCCCGTGCGCGTCGAGGGCGCACTCGACTTCCGCGGCCTCGGCATCGCGCGCTGCGCGCTAGTTGATCGGGCGCTTGAGCGGCGAGCTCAGCCAGAACTCCCCGGCGCCGGGGGCGGCGGCGGCGTCCAGCTCCGCCTCGCGCTCGCCCTGCGCGGCGTTCCGGAGCTCGTCGATGTTGTCCTCCAGCAGCCACTGTCGGTGGTTGGCCGACAGCGACGGGTACTCGTTCAGGAGGTCCTCGCGCTGGTTGCGGTCGAGGAAGCGCGCGAGCTTCTCGCGGTCGGCCGCGACGTCGCTCAGGAAGTCGAGGATGGGCCGCTGACGTTCTCCTTCCATCGTCCCTCCCGGGGTCGCCTGCCGCAGGTCGTGCCTGAAGCTACAAGAGCGCCCGGGATCGGTCAACGTCTACGCTTGCGCCACCGGGGTGCCCCGCGAGGGGCTGAGATCAGACCCGTCGAACCTGATCCGGCTCGTACCGGCGAAGGGAGGAACGTGAGCGACGAGACGCCGAGCTGGGGCATCGAGCCCGTGCCCGAGCGGCTGCGGGTGCTGGGCCTGCTCGACACGACCGTGCTGTGGGGGAACCTCGGCGTGTCGCTGCTCGTGCTCGTCGCGGGGGCGCTGCTCGTGCCGGCGCTGTCGCTGCCGGAGGCGGTCGCGGCCGTGCTCCTCGGCGGCCTGATCGGGAACCTGATGCTCGGGGCGGCGGGCGCGATCGGCGCGGACGGGCGCGTCCCGGCGATGGTGCTGCTGCGGGCGCCGCTCGGCCGCTACGGGTCGTATGCCGCGACTGCGATCAACGCGGCGCAGTGCCTCGGCTGGGCGATCTTCGAGCTGATCGTGATCGCGACCGCCGCGGCGGCGCTCTCCGACGAGCTGCTCGGCGTCCGCGCGCAGTGGGCGTGGACGCTCGTCTTCGGCACCGCCGCCGCCGCGCTGGCGTGGGCGGGGCCGATCAGCGTCGTCCGCAAGGTGCTGAAGAAGGTCGCGGTGTGGGTCGTGCTCGCGTCGCTCGTCTACCTGACGTGGTGGGCCGTCGACGGCGCCGACCTCGGCGCGCTCTGGGACCAACCGGGCGAGGGCGGGCTCTCGCTCTGGGTCGGAATCGACCTCGTCGTCGCGCTGACGGTGTCGTGGATCCCGCTCGTCGCGGACTACACGCGGTTCTCGCGCGACCGCCGCAGCGCGTTCGGCGGCGTCTTCGCCGGCTACTACGTGGCCGGGAGCTGGATGTTCCTGCTCGGCGCGGTGCTCGTGCTGGGTCGCGGGCTGGACGACGCCGCCGCGCTCCCCGCCGCGGTCGCCGCCGCCGGCGCGGCGAGCGCGCTCGCGCTCCTCGCGGTGACGGTGGACGAGACGGACGAGGCGTTCGCGAACGTGTACTCCGCCGCCGTCTCGCTCCAGAACGTCGGCCCCGGTGCGTCACAGCGGGCCCTGATCGCCGCGGTCGCAGCGGTCGCAACCGCCGGGGCGCTCGTGATCGACCTCGCCTCGTACGAGTCCTTCCTGCTCCTGCTCGGCTCCTTCTTCGTGCCCCTCTTCGGCGTGCTCCTCGGCGACTGGCTCG
>DATHTC010000243.1:0-4092 GCA_035463735.1 Gaiellaceae bacterium
CCCTCGCGAACAGATCCTCGCTCTCGGCGCGCTTCGCAGGCGGCGCCATCGGGAAGCCGCCCCGGCCGAGCATCTCCTCGCGCGACCAGCCGAAGATGCGCTCGGCCGCCGGGTTCCACAGCCGTATCCGGGTGTCGAGACCGAACTCCACCAGCGCGAGGGGCGACGAGTCGATCAGCGCCTGCAGCCGCTCCTCCTGTTGCCTCCCGTCGGAGCTGTCGCTAGGCGACGACACGGCTTCGATGCAGCTCCGTGAGCGAGGGCTCCATCGGCCCTCGAGTCTACGGCCGCACCCGCCCCCGCGGGACCGGTGCCTACGACTGGGCGGGCACGGCGCGGAGCTCGCGCTCCAGGGCCTCGAACGTGCGCTCGAAGGCGCGCCGGATCCCGCGCGCGAGCAGGGTGCGGTCGAGCACGCCGGCGAACCCGCCGCGCGGCTCGTACTCGACGACGAGCCGGTAGACGAACCCGTCGCCGTCGGGCTCGAAACGGCGCTCGTGGTACGCGTCGGGCAGCCCCGGCTGCCTGCTGGTGTAGGTCACGAGGCGGTCTGGCTCGAAGGTCGTGATCGTCATCGTCAGCTCACGTTCGCGCCCGAGCAGGCGCGTCACCAGCCGTGCCGTGTCACCGCTTGCACCCCAGCGCGAGCCCTCCTCCAGGCGGACGTACCCGGGCCAGAACGTCGGCCAGTTCGCGGTGTCGGTGATGAACGCGAAGCCGCGCTCGACCGGGACGTCGTAGCGACGGGCGGCCTCGACCCGCTCCATGCGCCGCACTCTATTCCGATCGGCCCGCCCTTTAGGCTGGCACGTCGATGGGGCGCAGCGAGGTCGCGGTCGTCGGCGCGGGGATCACGGGGCTGTCTGTCGCGTGGCACCTGCTGCAGCGCGGCTTCACCAGGGTCTCCGTGCTCGAGAAGACCGCCGTCGGCGCCGGCGCGTCGGGCGTCCAGCCGGGCGGCGTCCGCCAGCAGTGGGCAACCGCGGTCAACTGCGTGCTCGCGCGGGAGTCGCTCGCCTTCTACCGGCAGGCCGCCGCGCGCCTCGGCGCCCGGGTCGAGCTGCGCTTCCGGCCGTGCGGGTACCTCTTCGTCGCCCACACACGCGGGGCGCTCGAGCGGATGGCGGCGGCGGTCGAGCTCCAGCGGAGCCTCGGCGTGCCGTCGCGCGTCGTCTCGCCGGCGGAGGCGGCGGAGCTCGTGCCGGGGCTCCACGCCGACGCGATCGTCGGCGGGACGTTCTGCCCCGAAGACGGCTACTTCGACCGGCCGCAGGCCGTCGTCGAGGCGTTCGCCGACGCGGTCGTGCGGGCGGGCGCCGAGCTCCGGATCGAGGAGGTCGTCTCGCTCGTGCGCGACAGCGGCTGGACGCTCCGGCTCGCCGACGGGGGTGAGACGCTCGCCGACCAGGTGGTCGTGGCGGCCGGCTACGACTCGCCGCCGCTCCTCGCGACGACCGGCGTCGAGCTTCCGATCGAGCGCGAGGCACGCTACCTCTTCCTCGGCGATCCGCTCGAAGAGCGGCTGCTCGAGCCGCTCGTCGTCGCCCCCGAGCGGCACTTCGCGGCGAAGCAGCTCGCCGACGGGCGCCTGCTCGCGAGCGACCTCCACGCGGCCGGCGACCCCGAGACGGAGCGCGAGACCTGGCGCGAGCACGTGCGCGCCTCGATCCTCGAGCTGCTGCCGCACCTCGAGTTCGTGCCGCTGCCGCTCCTCGTCGAGGGCCTGTACGACGTCACGCCCGACCACCAGGCGATCGTCGGTCCCGTGCCGGAGCGGCCGGGGCTCTGGATCGCGGCCGGTTTCAGCGGCCACGGCTTCATGGTCGCCCCCGCCGTCGGGCGCGCGCTGGCGTCGCAGCTCGCGGGCGAGGCTCCGGACGCGCGCCTCGCGCAGCTCGCGCCCGACCGCTTCGCGCGAGGCGAGCTCGTCCCCGAGTCGAGCGTCGTGTGAGCGAGCTGCTCCAGCTCGTCGCGAACGGCCTCGTCACGGGGTCGATCCTCGCGATCGCAGCCGTCGGCGTATCGCTCGTGTACGGGATCCTCAGGATCGTCAACTTCGCCCACGGCGAGTACCTCGTCTTCGGCGCGTACGTCGCGCTCGGCGTGAACGTCGGCTGGGGCGGCGACATCGTCGCGGCGGCGCTCGCCGCCGTCGTGCTGACCGCGGCCCTCGCGGCGGGGCTCGAGTTCGCGTTGTGGCGACCGCTCAGGCGGAGGCACGCCGGCCTCTTCAGCGTCTTCATCGCGGCGATCGGGCTCGCGCTCGTCCTGCGCCACGTACTGTTCCTGGTCGCCGACGCGAGACCGCGGCGCTACGACGTCGACGTGTTCCAGGTCTACGAGCTCGGGCCCGTCCGCCTCTCGCAGAGCCAGCTCGTCGCGATCGCGATCGCGGCGGCGGCGATCGTCCTCGTCGGGCTGATGCTCGCGCGCACCGGCCTCGGCAGGGCGATGCGGGCGCTTTCCGACAACAGCTCGCTCGCGGCCGTCGCCGGGATCGACGTCGACCGCACCGTCGTCCTCACGTGGATCGTCGCGGGCGGCCTCGCCGGGATCGCGGGCCTGCTGCAGGGACTCGTCCTCAACGCGTTCACGCCGAACTTCGGGTTCACGCTCCTGCTGCCGATCTTCGCCGCGGTCGTGCTCGGCGGCATCGGCAGCGCCTACGGCGCCCTCGTCGGCGGCCTCGTGCTGGGGCTCGTGACCGAGGTGTCGACGTGGAGCGCGCTCGCCGGCGGCGCGCCGCCCGTCTACAAGCCGGTCGTCGCCTTCGGCGTTCTGATCCTCGTCCTCCTCGTCCGGCCGCAGGGCGTCTTCGGGAAGGCGCGCGTCCTGTGACGGCGCTCTCGCTCGAGTTCTGGGCGTTCGTCGGCGTGATCGCGGGGATCTACACGATCTTCGCGCTCGGTCTCCAGGTGCAGTTCGGCTTCACGGGGCTCCTCAACTTCGGCCACGCGGCGTTCATGGCGGTCGGCGCCTACACGATGGCCATCCTCGTCGTGAAGGCGTCGTTCCCGCTCTGGACCGCCTCGCTCGCCGCCGTCGGCGCCGCGGTCGCGTTCGGGCTCCTGCTCGGGCTCCCGACGCTGCGCCTCCGTGCCGACTACCTGGCGATCACGACGATCGCGTTCGCGGAGATCGTCCGCTACGTCGCCATCAACGAGCAGGACCTCACCGGCGGTCCCGTCGGCACGATCGCGCTCGCGGGGCCCGGCCAGGCGGCGTCGTACAACGCGGAGTGGCTCGACCTGCAGCGCACGGTGCAGGGCTGGCTGGAGGCGGTGATCGGCGACCGCGCGACTCGGGACGTGACGATGCTCGTGATCGTGTGGGCGACGGCGCTCGTCCTGCTCGCGGTGGTCGACGCCGCCCTCCGCTCGCCCTGGGGGCGCGTGCTCCGCGCGATCCGGGAGGACGAGGACGCCGCGTCGGCCCTCGGCAAGAACGTGTTCGCCTACAAGCTCCAGGCGCTCGCCCTCGGCGCCGCGCTCGCGGCCGTCGCCGGCCTCTTCTTCGCCTTCCAGTTCTCCTTCTTCAGCCCCGGCGACTTCGACCCGCTGCTCACGTTCTTCGCGTACACGATCGTGATCCTCGCCGGGACGGCGCGGAACTGGGCGCTCCCGGTCGGCGCCGTCCTGTTCGGCGTGATCTTCGCGGGGACGCGCTTCTTCGACTTCCTGCCGTTCACGCTGTTCGACTCCGCCGAGCGCGCGTACCTCAGGCTGGTCGTGATCGGGCTGATCCTGATCGCGCTGATGCTGTTCCGTCCGCAGGGCCTCTTCGGGAGGCGCGAGGAGATGGTGCTCGAGTGACCGCGCTCCTCGAGGCGCACGAGGTGCGGAAGCATTACGGCGGCGTCGCCGCAGTCGACGCGGCGTCGCTCGCGGTCGAGGCCGGCTCGATCACCTCGCTGATCGGCCCGAACGGCGCCGGGAAGACGACGCTCTTCAACATCATCACGGGCTTCGTGCGCGCCGACGGCGGCACGGTGGCACTCGCCGGCGAGCGGGTCGACGGGCGGCCGCCGCACGCGGTCGCGCGGCGCGGCCTCGTGCGGACGTTCCAGACGCCGAGAGCGTTGACGCGCATGAC
>DATHTC010000244.1:0-4150 GCA_035463735.1 Gaiellaceae bacterium
AGAAGGCGGCGAGCGCAAGCGGGCGGAACCCGTCCGGGGAGACGGCGTCGACGAGCGACGGATCCTCGTCGAGGAGCGCCCGCAGGCGCTCGGTCCGGCCGAGCGCAGCCGCCTCCCAGACGTCGAGCCGCTCGTCGGGCGGGAGGAGCGCCTCGACCAGGTCGAGCCGGCCGTGGTAGCGGGCGGTCAGCACGGCCGAGACTCCCTGCTCGTCGCGCTCGGCGCCGATCGCCGGATCGGCCGCCGCGAGCGCGCGCACCCGGTCGGCGTCGCCGGCCCGGATCGCCTCGAAGACGTCGCTCACCCCGGCGAGCGTAGCGCCTCGGGGTTCAGCGCGTTCGCGGGGGCCTGCCCCTCCAGCAGCACCGCCCGCAGCGCGTCGACGCAGAGCATCCCCATCGCCTCGCGCGCCTCGACGGTGGCGCTGCCGAGGTGCGGCGTCAGCACCACGTCCTCCCGCTCGAGCAGGCCGGGATGGACCTCCGGCTCGTGCTCGAAGACGTCGAGCGCGGCGCCGGCGAGCCGTCCCGCCCTCAGCGCCTCGACGAGCGCGGCCTCGTCGACGACAGGGCCACGAGCGGTGTTGACGAGGACGGCGCCGGGTCGCAGCCGGGCCAGCTCGGTCGCGCCGATCAGGTGCCGCGTCTCGGGCGCCAGCGGCACGTGGAGCGTGACCGCGTCGACGTCCGCCAGCCGCTCGAGCTCGCCCCGGCCGATCGGGACGACCTCCATCCCGTGCGCCTCTGCGAGCCGCCGCACCTCCCGCCCGATGCGGCCCTGACCGACGATCCCGAGCCGGAGCCCGCGCAGCCCGCGCCCGAGCATGAACGTCGGGTCGAGCCGCCACGGGTCGCCGCGCCGGACGAGCCGGTCGCCCTCGGCGACCCGTCGCAGGAGCGCGAGCAGGAGCGCGAGCGTGAGCTCCGCCGTCGCCTCGGTGAGCACGTCGGGCGTGTTCGCGACGACCACGCCGCGCGAGGACGCCGCCGACACGTCCACGTTGTCGTAGCCGACGCCGAAGACCGCGACCACGCGAAGTCCCGGGCCCGCATCGTCGAGCGCCGCGGCGTCGACGCGGTCGCCGGGGTTCACGAGCAGCCCGTCCGCGCCGGCGGCGGGCCCGAGCTCGAACGACTCCTCCAGCGCCGCCTCGACGCGCGCCGGCAGGCGCCGCGTCACGTGCACGCGCGGTCGCGCGGGCGGGTGCGGCATCAGCGCGGCCGCAGCTCGACCACGAGCTCGCAGTCGAGCGCCTCGGCGATGCGCAGCAGCGTGTCGATCCGCGGCGGCCGCCCGCCCTTCTCGAGCCGCGCGATCGCCGACTGCGTCGTCCCGGTCAGCGTCGCCAGCTGCTGCTGCGAGAGGCCGAGCTCCCGCCGCCGCTCGGCCACGCGGTCCGCGACCTGCGCGAAGAACCAGCCGTGCTCCGCCCCCGCGATCCGCGCGCGGAGCCGCTCCAGCGCCGAGGCGTCGTATCGCACGCGTGCGATGCTAGCGCGCCGTCGCTACGCGTGCCGAGGGCCTCCTCCCCGCGGCCCCGACAGCCGCTGGTAGAAGAAGCCGGCCGCCAGCAGGATCGCGCCCACGGCCAGGAACGACAGCGCCCGGGTGACCGAGCTCAGCGTGCTGAGGTCGTAGAGGAAGAGCTTCACGAGGGCCGCCCCGAAGAGGGCGAACCCGGCGAACCGCAGCGGCGCCGAGCCGCGCCGGAGCCCGAGGTAGAGGACGCCGAGGGCGACCACACCCCAGACCGCGCTGACCGCCGTGTGCCCGCGCTGGAACTCCGTCGTCAGGTCGGCGGTGCCCACACGGAGCACGAGCTCGAGAGTCACGAGCGAGCCCGCGTACAGCACCAGTCCGGCCGCGACCGCCTCGAGCGTGACCGCCGTGCGGCGCCGGACGCGATCGACCGCCGCGTCGACGGTGTCGGCGGGGGGCCTCCGCCGGAAGGTCGCGAGCGCCCCGAGCGCGGCGAGCGCAGCCGCCACGACGAGGACCGCGAAGGCGCCGTCGGCGGGTGTCTCGTTCGCCGAGAACAGGTCGGCCGGCGGTGCGAGCCGGACGAACGTGGTGGCGGCGGCGACCGCGAGCGGCGCCAGTGCGCCGAGCGCGAGCCGTCGCTCTCCGGTCCCGCGCGCCGCGGCCGCGAGCGCGACCGTACCGGCGGCGAGCGCCGCGACGAGGAGCGTTCCGTCGAGCAGCAGGATCGCCCCGGCGATCCCGAACACGACGCCGGCCGCCCAGAGGACGGTCGCGCCGTCACGCCGGCCCTCCCGCGCGAGCAGCGTCGCCGCGAGGAGGCCGTACGCCGAAGCGGCGGCGAGGCACGCGATGCCACGCGCGAGCTCCGGATCGGTCCCGTGGAACAGCGATGCCACCGCGACGGCGGCGAAGCCGGTGGAGACGACGATCGCGACGAGCGGCGCCGTCGCAGCCGCCGGGCCAGGGCGCGGATCGCGCACCAGCTCCGCCAGGTAGCCGCCCGCCAGGAGCGCAACGCCGACCGCCAGCGCCGCCCAGCCGCGCTGGGTCTGCGCCGGCTCCACGAGGTCGAAGGCGACGGCGTCGACGACCGTGACCGCGAGCCAGACGGCCCCCGCGAGCCGCACGCGCGGCGCGCCCAGCCACGTGCCGGCCGCGAACGCGCCGGCGCCGACGAGCGCCCACAGCGTCACGACCCCGACCCGGCCCCAGTCGAACGCGGGGTCGGCCCCGGCCCACTCGACGAGCGCGAGCGTGCCGAGCGAGGCCGCGTCGAGCGCCGCGAGGGCGCCAACGGACGCGGCGGCGACAGCCCACGCGGCCCGGGCGCCGACGAGCCGCGCCACGATGACCGCGACGACGCCGTCTCCGCTCGCCGGCACGGGCCACCGCGCGGCCCACCGGGCGACGAGCGCCGCGGCCGCAGCGAGGACGAGCAGCGTCGGGATCCCGGCGGCGTAGTCGGCGCCGGCGCGGTAGAGGTCGCCGGGCGGCGCGACGAAGGCGACGGCATGGCCGACGGCGATGCCGAGATAGGCCAGCGACGCGACGGCGAAGCGCGGCTCCACCGTGCGCCCCGCGAGCCAGGCGAGCGCCGCCGCCTGGATCGCCCACGCGAGCGCGAGCGTCGTCCCGGAGAGCACCTCGGCGAGGCCGAGGGCGCTGACGACCAGCGCGGCCGCCGCGAGCAGGAGCGCGAGCGCCCGGTCGCCGGCGAACAGCGTGACGGCGAGCGCCGCGTACGGCGCCGCCAGGACGAGGAGCGCGACCCCGGTGCGCTCGAGCCCGGCGAGCTCGCCGTCGAGCAGCGCGTATGCCGCCGCGACGCCGAGCGACGCCGACAGCGTGACGAGCGTCGAGCAGATCTCGTCCAGGCGTTCGCGCCCGAGCTGCCGCGCGACCGCGGCCGCCAGGAGCAGCGCGACGAACGTGGCTGCGACCAGCACGGCGCCCGTCGGCGTCTCGTCCGCTTTCGCAGCGACGAGCCCGAACGCCTGCGGCACCGTCGCGGCGACGCCGGCGACCAGGAGCCAGGTCCACGCACGACGGTGCGCGACGATCGCGATCGCGGCGAGCACGAGCGCTGCGAACGCCGTCCCGAGCACGTCGACGCCGCTCTCGACGATCACGGCGACGGGCGCGAGCGCGGCACCGACGAGTCCGATCCCCGCCAGGAGCTCGGCCGACCACGCGAGCGCGACGGCCGTGCCGATCGCGGCGATCACCGCCGCGAGGACGAGCGCCGTCGCGTGGTCTACGAGGTCGTACAGCGAGGCGGCGGCCAGAAGCGTGACGTAGCCGCCGGCGAGGCCCGCGCCGGCGGCCGCGACCGCCGCGTCGAGCTGGCCGTAGCGCCTGCGGAGGGTGACGCCGGCGCCGAAGAGGAGCGCCGACGCGAGCGCGCCGAGGAGCACGCGCTCGGCCGGGCCGATCCAGCCCCGGTTGACCGCGAGCACGAAGAGGAAGACGACCCCGAGCAGCGTCACGATCCCGCCCGCCCACGCGAGCGCGCGGGCGCCGAGGAGGTCCGAGAGCGAGATCGTCGGCCGCGGCGCGGCAGACGCGGGCGCTGCGGACGCAGGAACGGGCGACGGGGCCGCGGCCGGCGCGCGCGACGGGGGCGGAGCCACGGGGCGCGCGGCAGGTGCCGGAGCGGGCGTCGGCCGCG
>DATHTC010000245.1:0-2321 GCA_035463735.1 Gaiellaceae bacterium
ATGCGTCGATCGACGGACCGCTCGCGTCGTAGCGGAGCGCAAAGCTCGAGGGGCCGCTGACGTTGCCGGCTTGGTCGGTGCACGTGCCTGAGACGGACGCCGAGGCCGAGTCGGGTCCGGAGTAGGTGGTCGACGTGCAGCTTCCGATCCCGGACGTCCCATCCGTCCCCGTGAACGTGACGCCGACGGGGCTCGTGTACCAGCCGCCCCCCTCCGGCCCGCGAGCGGGCGAGGCGCCCGTCACCGAGGGTGCGGTCGCGTCGCGCTTGATCGTGACGTGCGACGTCACCGACAGGGATGCCGAGTAGAAGGCCGTGCAGCTGAGCGTGACGCCGCTCGTGTCCGACGTGATCGTGTCGAACTGGCAGTTCTGGAGGGAGGCACCTGCCGGCGCCGTCCACGTGACGGAGACGTTCGTCCGGTACCAGCCGGAGCAGTCGCCGGGGCTGCAGTTCGGCGTCGGCCCCGACTCGAGCGCACGCCCCGAGGCCGACCCCGCTCCCGACAGGAGCATCGTCACGAGCGCTGCGAGGACGGCTGCGCCGCGGATGCTCACGCCGCCCCCAGCTCCCGTCCGATCGCGACTGCGACGCCGCCGCTAGCGAGCGCGAACGCCGCGAGCCCGGCGGCGGCGAGCAGGAGCGGCACCCGGTCGAGGCCGCCCGCGGCGACGACGGCGCGGGCGATCGCCTCGCGCTGCTCGCCCATGACGAGCCGCGCAGGAGGCAGCGGCTTCGGCGCCGTCACTCGCTTCGTCGCGGCCACCTTCGGCTTCGGCTTCGCCGTCCGCGGTCGCGGCGCCGGCTTCGTCACCGCCGCCGGGCGCGGCGCCGCGGTGCGGGCCGGGACGGTGACGACCCGCACGACCGTCGTCCGCCGTACCGACGGCGTCGTGGCCGCCTGCCGCACCGGAGCGGGTGCCGTCGCCCGCGGCGCGAACGCGGCCGGCGTGCGGGCGCCCGGGATCGGGTCGGGCCGCGGCGAGGAGGACGTCGCGGGGCTCGGATCGGGACGCAGATCGGCCGCGGGCGCAGCCGGAGCGGCGACCGCGACCGCGGCCAGGAGCACGACTACGAGCCTTGCCGCCCGGATCTGCGGCGCCGGTGCGGTGAACCGCCTCCTCAGCACACACCCCCTTGTGCGCATTGGTACTGCACTCGCGACGCTAGAGGCCGATTCGCAATCTGTCAACGCCCTGCGTAGAAATCGTCCGATCGCGGTGGTCCGCCGGCGGCGCCGGCGGACCTCCTGCGATCGCTGGTCACTCGGCGAGGTGCCGGCCGTACGCGGGCTCGTGCCGCGGAGCCTTGCGCTCGCCCTTCTTCCCCTTCTTGTCCCCCTTCTTCTCCTTCCCCTTCGACTTCGCCTTGCCCTGGTGCGAGCGGGCGCCGGAGCCGGCCTTCTGGCGGTTCCCCGCCGCCTGGCCGAGCGCCTGCTGGTAGCCGGAGCCGGAGCCGGCCTGCGACTGCGACGCGTGGTTCCGCGACTTGTTGGCGTTCGCGGAGAGCGCTGCGTCGAGCGACGCGTTCAGCTGCGTCACGTCGCCGTGGGTGCCGCGGCTGTCGATGCGGACGGGATCCCACACGTTCGTGGCCCCGACCTGCTTCGACTCCGCGTTCGAGTCCGCCCACTGGTCGTTCTTCGACTCCTGCCCGGCCGCCTGGACGTACAGCGCGTCCGAGCAGCCGCACTTCGGGTCGTACCTCGAGTCATGCTTCGGGTCGTACTTCGACCCGCCCTGCGTCTGGTCGAGCTTCTGGTCGGTCTCGTTCGCGTTCAGCGAAGCCGCCAGCGCAGCCGAGAGGTTCGTCTGCGTGACGTCGCCGTCGTCGCCCTTGCTGTCGATCCGCACGGGCACGTTCGTGTTCGACGGCTTGATCTGCTTCGACTCGGCGTCCGAGTCCGCCCACTGGTCGTTCTTGGCCGACTGGCCGGACGCCTGGACGTAGAGCGCGTCGGAGCACCCGCACCTCGGGTCGTACTTCGACCCGCCGCCCTGCGTCTGGTCGACGTCCTGCTCGGTCTTGTTGGCGTTGAGCGACGCAGCCAGCGCAGCCGAGAGGTTCGTCTGCGTGACGTTGCCGCCGTCGCCCTTGCTGTCGATCCGCACGGGGGCGTTCGCGTTCGACGCGCCGATCTGCGTCGAGTCCGCGTCCGACCTCGCGCCCTGCTCGCTCTTCGACTCCTGCCCGGCCGCCTGGATGTAGATGGCGTCCGAGCCGCAGCACTTCGGGTCCTTCGGGTCGTGCTTGGACCCTCCGCCCTGCGTCTGGTCGATCGACTGGTCGGTCTTGTTCGCGGTGGCCGAGAGTGCAGCAGCC
>DATHTC010000246.1:0-5583 GCA_035463735.1 Gaiellaceae bacterium
GCACGCTGCTACCGGGAGGCGATCGACAACCTGCCGGAGGACGTCGAGGCCTACTCGACGGCGCGCGAGGACATGGAGCGCGCGCTGCTCGCGGCGGTGCGGGCGAACGAGGGCGAGTACGACCCGAACCTCTCCGTCCCGCCCGGTCCCGGCAAGGGCTCCGAGCCGGTCGACCCGTCCGAGACGGACGGCGGCGCCGGCGAGGACGAGCAGGCGGCGCCGCCGCTCCCCGGCTCGGACAGCGGCGACGGCGAGGGCGGCGTGCTCGAGATCTTCCGCCCGTCGAGCGCCGACGAGATCCCCGTGCCGCTGCTCGTGCTCGGCGGACTGGCGGTGCTCCTGCTCGCCGCGGCCGGCGCGAGCTTCGTCGCCCGCAAGGTGCAGGCGCGGCGCGGCTTCGAGGGCGGCCCGCCGCTCCCGTAAGCACCCTCGCAGGGAAGGATTTCCCTGCAAATCGCGTTGAACAGGGGAGAGTGCCGGTTCCATCCGACCCCTCTTCTAGGGTCCCCGGTCCTTTTCTGTACCGGCAGGCACAATCGGGAGGGCCGTAATGGCGACCGCGAGGGAGGACATGGCAGCCGAGGTAGGGACCGACGAGCTCACGAACACCGTCGTGGACGAGACCGCGGCGCTCGGCGTGCGCCGCTCCTTCACGATCCCGGGACGCGCACCCTTCGACGAGGTCGAGTGGGAGATCCGCGACGCCTCGATCCCCGGGAAGAACGGGCCGGCGTTCGAGCAGCGCGACGTCGAGTTCCCGAAGTTCTGGTCGCAGACGGCGACGAACATCGTCGCGCAGAAGTACTTCCGCGGGCGACTCACCTCCCCCGACCGCGAGCGGTCCGTCAAGCAGATGATCGGGCGGGTCGTCTCGACGATCGGCGCCTGGGGCCGCGAGGGCGGCTACTTCGCGACCGAGGACGAGGCGCAGACCTTCGAGGACGAGCTGACGTTCATCCTCGTCCACCAGCTCGCCTCCTTCAACAGCCCGGTCTGGTTCAACGTCGGCTTCGAGGAGAAGCCGCAGTGCTCGGCCTGCTTCATCCTCTCGATCGACGACTCGATGGAGTCGATCCTCGACTGGATCCGGCGCGAGGGCGTGATCTTCCGCGGCGGGTCCGGCTCGGGCGTGAACCTCTCGCGGCTGCGCTCGTCGAAGGAGCAGCTCTCGAAGGGCGGGCACGCGTCGGGGCCGGTGTCGTTCATGCGTGGCGCCGACGCCTCCGCCGGGACGATCAAGTCGGGCGGCAAGACGCGGCGCGCCGCGAAGATGGTCGTGCTCGACGTCGACCACCCGGACGTCGAGGAGTTCATCTGGTGCAAGGCGAAGGAGGAGCGCAAGGCGCGCGTCCTCGAGGCGGCGGGCTACGACATGTCGCTCGACTCGCCCGACTGGGCCTCGATCCAGTACCAGAACGCGAACAACTCGGTCCGCGTCACCGACGCGTTCATGGAGGCGGCGGTCGAGGGCAAGGAGTGGAGCCTCGTCGCCCGCACCGACGGCACCGTCACGGACACGACCGACGCGCGCGAGCTGCTGAAGCAGATCGCGGCCGCGGCGTGGGAGTGCGCCGACCCCGGCGTCCAGTACGACACGACGATCAACGCGTGGCACACGCTCCCGAACACCGGGCGCATCAACGCCTCGAACCCGTGCTCGGAGTACATGTCGATCGACGACTCAGCCTGCAACCTCGCCTCGCTCAACCTGATGAAGTTCCGCCGCGAGGACGGCGAGCTCGACGTGGACGCGTTCCAGCACGCGGTCGACACCGTGTTCCTCGCCCAGGAGATCGTCGTCGGCTACTCCTCGTACCCCACGGAGGAGATCGGCCGCAACGCGGTCGCGTTCCGCCAGCTCGGGCTCGGCTACGCCAACCTCGGCGCGCTGCTGATGTCGCGCGGCCTGCCGTACGACTCGGACGAGGGACGAGCGTACGCGGCCGCGATCACGGCGCTGATGACGGGGCGCGCGTACCGGAAGTCGGCCGAGATCGCCGCGCGGATGGGGCCGTTCGAGGGCTACCGCGCGAACGCCGCCGCGATGATCGGCGTGATCGCCAAGCACCGCGCGGCGGTGGGGAACATCGACCACTCGGAGTCGGTGCCGTCCGACCTGCTGACCGCGTGCCGGCACGCATGGGACGAGGCGCTCGACCTGGGCGAGGTGCACGGCTACCGCAACGCACAGGCGACCGTCCTCGCACCCACCGGGACGATCAGCTTCATGATGGACTGCGACACGACGGGCGTGGAGCCGGACTTCTCGCTCGTGAAGTCGAAGAAGCTCGTCGGCGGCGGCGAGATCACGATCGTGAACAAGACCGTGCCGATGGCGCTCGAGAAGCTCGGCTACGCGCCGGTGGAGGCGCAGGAGATCGAGGCCTTCATCGACGAGCGGAACTCGGTCGTGGGCGCCCCGCACCTGAAGACCGACCACTACCCGATCTTCGACTGCGCGATCGGCGAGCGGGCGATCCACTACATGGGCCACGTGAAGATGATGGGCGCCGTCCAGCCGTTCATCTCCGGCGCGATCTCGAAGACGGTGAACCTGCCGGAGGAGACGACGGTCGACGAGGTCGCGCAGCTCTTCGTGGAGGCGTGGCAGCTGGGCGTGAAGGCGATCGCGATCTACCGCGACAACTGCAAGGTCGCCCAGCCGCTGTCGGGCCAGAAGGACAAGGGCGCGACGTCGATCGAGGCGCTGCTCGCCGGCGCGGTCGGGGCGGCGAAGCCGCAGCGCCGGCGCGTCCCCGAGGATCGCACCGAGGTCGGGCGGAAGTTCCGCGTCGGCGAGTACGAGGGGTACATCCACGTCGGCCTGTTCGAGGACGGCACCCCGGGCGACATCTTCGTCGACATCGCGAAGGACGGGACGACGCTCCAGGGGCTGATGAACTCGCTCATGATCGCCGTCTCGATGGGGCTCCAGTACGGCGTCCCACCGGAGGTGTACGTCTCGAAGCTCAGCCACATGCGCTTCGAGCCGAGCGGGATGACGAACGACGCCGACATCCGGATGGCGAAGTCGATCGTCGACTACATCTTCCGCTGGTTCGGGAAGAAGTTCCTCACCGCCGAGCAGCAGGAGGAGGCGGGGATCCTGTCGCCGGAGGTGAAGGCGCGCCTGTCGGCCTCGTACGCGAACGGCGGCGAGGGCTCGGCGTCCCCGGAGGCGGCCCCGGCCGCGCCGGCCGGCCAGACGGCGCTCTTCAACGCGTTCGAGGACGCGGTCGAGTGCGCCCGCTGCGGCGGCCGCATGGTGCGCACGGGCAGCTGCTACACGTGCCGCGACTGCGGCACGAACACCGGCTGCTCGTAGCTGCAATCGAGCGCGCGCGTGACGGCGCGGGCAGGGCGCAGCGATGCACCCTGTCCGCGTCGGCCGTTCCCGAGCGCAGCGGCGGGCGACGCGCGTGGCTACGCCGCCCGCCGCTGCGAGGCGATCGGGACGGCGGAGCGGCTCGCGAGCCGCTCCGCCGTGTCGGGGTCGTGCGACGGGAGGTAGATCGTCGGCGTCGCCAACGCGTAGCTCCTGATCCGGTCGAGGGTCACCGAAGCATCGGCGTCGTCGGGTGCGACGCCGTCGACGATCCCGCGCAGCATCGTGTCCTGCGTGTACGAGCTGTCGCCGGCGATCAGGATCGTCGCGTCGCCGTCCAGTACCGCGACCGCGAGCTGCCCCGGCGTGTGACCGGCCGCCGGGAGCGCGACCACGTCGCCGGCCGCGGTCAGCCGCCTGCTCGACGGGAACGGCCCGAACGGCCCGTCGCCGAGCTCGAGCGGCCGCAGCCGCAGCCGCAGCCAGTCGGGAAAGCGCTGGTTGACGTATCCGCGGGCGCGCCCCATGACGCCGCCCGCGATCGCGATCTCGGCCGGCGAGGCGAGGATCTCGGCCTCTGGGAAGTGGTGCAGCCCCGCCGGCGTGATCGGTGTGCAGGTGCGTCAGCACGACGCGGTCGACGTCCTTCGGCGAGAAGCCGATGCGCTCGAGCTGCGGCCCGATCTCCTCCTCCGGCTCGACCCGCTCGCGGACGCCGAGGCGGAAGTACGGGTGCCACCGGGTGAAGTAGCCGCGCTCAGCGACTCGGGCGGTCTCGCCCGTGTCGACGAGCAGCAGGCCCTCCGCGTGCTCGACGAGGAACGCGTAGATCGGCAGCGGCTCGGTCCACCCGCGGTCGAGCATCGTGTTCACGAAGCGGCGCTTGCCGGTGCCGACGCCCTCGCGCTGGCGCGTCTTGATCGCAACGGTTCCGGTCTGGATCGCGTGGATGTGCATGTCACGCTCCTTCCGCGTGTCGTCCTTCGGTGGTGCCGAAGCCCTCGAGGATGAGGTCGACGACACCCTCGGCCAGCTGCTCGTCGATCGGTCCTCCGGTGACGAGCAACCGGTAGAAGAGCGGGCCGCCGAGGACGTCGAGCGCCAGCTCGACGTCGAGGTCGGCGTCGAGGTCGCCGCGCACGACGCCCCTCTCGATCACGGTCTTCAGCGCCTCCCGCCGAGCGACGAGGAACTCGCCGCGGACGGCTTCGGCGAGCTCGTCGCTGTGGCGCATCGCCTCGACGAGCCCTGCCATCAACCCGGACGCGGACGGCCTCGAGTAGAGGGCGACGGCGTCGTACATCAGCGAGAGGAGGTCGCCTCGCGTGGAGCCGGTGTCCGGCAGTGCGATCTCGCTGACGAGGGCGCCGACGGCTGCCGCGACCAGGCGCTCCTTCGATCGGTGGCGGCGGTAGATCGCAGCCTTCCCGACCCCCGCCCGCGACGCGACGTCGTCCATCCGGAAGGCATGCACCCCGCGCTCGGCGAGGAGCTCGAGCGCGGCCCTGACGATCGCCTCGTCCGCGCGCGCGTCGCGGGGGCGGCCGCGACGAGGCGACTCGGCCGGTACCCCGGAGACGACCTCTTGGTTTTCGATACTCATTGGTATCGTAATCTACCAGGAGATCTGGAACTGTCAAGTCTCGTAACCTGCACCCTGCGGCCGGCCCGCACCTGGACCGCGGACGGCTCCCGAGTCACCGCGCCCGATCGGCCCATAGGCTCACCGCAGCCACCCCCGCGAAGCGCACAAGGAGGAGCAGCCGCATGGCGTTCACGATCAGCAGCGTCGACTACTTCTACGCCAACGTCCGCGACGAGCTCGGGGCCGCCTACCGCGTGCTCTCGGCGCTCGCGGAGCGCGGCGTGAACTTGCTCGCGTTCACGGCGGTGCCGAGCGGGCCGACCCTGGCCCAGTTCTCGCTCTTCCCGGCCGACCCGCGAAAGCTCGCGGCCGAGGCCCGCGCCGCCGGCCTCGTCCTCGACGGGCCCCACCACGCGCTGCTCGTCCAGGGCGACGACGAGCTCGGCGCGCTCGCCAGCGTGCACGAGCGGCTCGTCGACGCCGGCGTCGACATCTACGCCTCCACCGGCGTCACGGACGGCCGCGGCTCGTTCGGCTACGTCGTCTACGTGCGCGAGGACCAGTTCGAGCGGGCGAAGGACGCGCTCGGCGTCTGACCCTGAACTACGCGTCCCCGTCGCCGAGGACGGTGAACAGCGTCAGCTGCATCCCATCGGGCGCCTTGACGCGGACG
>DATHTC010000247.1:0-2953 GCA_035463735.1 Gaiellaceae bacterium
TCCAGTCCCCCAGACTGGCGCGCTAACCAGGCTGCGCCACGCCCCGCGAACGGCCAGCCTAGCGGATCGCCGTGGGCGCGACCGGGGCGCGCGAATGGCCGAATCAGGGAAAAGCGCGGATTTCGGCACGCGACGGATCGGCGAGGCTCACGACGCCGAGCGGGGGCAGGTTTCCACACGGCGACGAGGGGGCGGTCACCACGCCTCTGGCGAGGAGCGATGCTCGCCTTTCGGAACGTGACCAAGCGATTCGGGGCCGTCCAGGCGCTCGACGACTGCTCGTTCTCGGTCGCGCGCGGGCGGATGCTCGGTTTCCTCGGGCCGAACGGGGCCGGGAAGACGACGTCGATGCGCGCGGTGTTCGGACTCGTCGAGCTCGACGGCGGCGAGGTGCTGTGGAACGGACGGCCGATCGGCCTGGAGGACCGGCTGCGGTTCGGCTACATGCCCGAGGAGCGCGGCCTCTACCCGCGGATGCCGGTCGGTGAGCAGCTCGAGTACTTCGGGCGCCTGCACGGGCTCTCGGCTCCCGCGGCGCGCGCTGCGGCGACACGGTGGCTCGGGCGGCTCGGCCTCGAGGACCGTGCGAGCGCGAAGGTCGAGGAGCTCTCACACGGCAACCAGCAGCGCGCGCAGCTCGCGGCCGCGTTGCTCCACGAGCCGGAGCTGCTCGTCCTCGACGAGCCGTTCGCGGGACTCGATCCCGTCGCGGTGCGCACCCTCGCCGACGTGCTCGCAGGCGAGGCAGCCCGCGGCGCCGCGGTGCTCTTCTCGAGCCATCAGCTCGAGCTCGTGGAGGACATCTGCGAGGAGGTGGCGATCATCGACCACGGCCGCATCGTTGCGACGGGCGACGTCGACGGCTTGAGACGCCGCTCGCAACGGCGTCGGATCGAGCTCCAGCTCGACGGCGCGCCGGCTGCTTGGCTGCCGGACGTCGCCGGCGTCGAGCTCGTCGGACGGCACGACGGCGACCTCCGGCTGCGCGTCGGTCGGGACGTCGACCCGGAGCAGGTGCTCGCAGCGGCGGAGCGGAGCGGTCGCGTGGTCGCGTTCAGCTACGGCCCTCCGTCGTTGGCCGAGCTCTTCCTGGAGCTGGTCGAGGGATGAGCGCCCGGCAGGCGATCACCCTCGTCGCGCGGCGCGAGCTGCGCGAGCGCCTCCGCAGCCGGGCCCTCCTGTACGGCACCCTCCTCCTGCTCCTCGTCATCGGCGGGTCAACCGCGCTCGGCGGGATCCTCACGCCCGAGAACACCTACGAGGTCGCCGTGACGGCGCCCGCGCCCGACGGGCTCGACGCGGCCCTGCGACGCGCGGCCGAGCCGTTCGACGCGACCGTCGAGGTCGTGGTACTCCCGTCGGCGGCGGCTGCTCGCGAGCGCCTCGAGGCGGAGGACGTGGACGCGGTGCTGCTGCTCGACGACGACCGGATCGTCTTCCGCGCGGACGTGGACGAGGAGCTCGCCGCGGTGGCCGATACCGCCGTCCGCTCCGTCCGCCGTCACCTGCCCCCCGCGCCGGAGCTCACGCCCGCGACGCTCGAGGCGGCGACGTCGGAGCCGTCCGACGCGGAGATCGTCGCCGCGATCTTCGGCGCGATCCTCCTGCTCGGCTCCCTCGCGGTCTACGGCGAGTGGGTCACGGTCGGCGTCGTCGAGGAGAAGAGCAACCGCGTCGTCGAGCTGATCCTGTCGACGGTGCGACCGCGCCACCTCCTGGCCGGCAAGGTAATCGGCATCGGGCTGCTCGGACTGGCGCAGCTGGCGCTCTTCGCGGGACTCGCGGCGGCGCTGATCGTCGCGGGCGCTTTCGACGCGCCGGCCGAGCTGGGCGGCAGCGTCGCGCTCGTGATCCCGTGGTTCGCGCTCGGCTTCGCGCTCTACGCGGTCGCGTTCGCCGCAGCCGGAGCGCTCGCCTCGAGGCAGCAGGACGCGAGCGCCGCCGCGCAGCCGGTCACGCTCACGCTCGTGGCGACCTACTTCGTCGGCTACGCCGCGCTCACGGCCGCTCCGAACGGGCTCCTGGCCGGTGTCCTCACGGTCTTCCCCGTCACGGCGCCGCTCGTCCTCCCCGCGCGCAGCGCGCTCGTCGGCGTCCCCCTCTGGCAGCACGTGCTCGCCGTCGTCCTGACGATCGGCGCGACCTATGCGCTCGTACGCTTCGCCGGCCGCGTCTACGCCCACGGCCTCCTCCACAGCGGCCCGCGCCTCGACCCGCGGACCGCGTGGCGCCTCGCCCGTCAGCCCTGACCGGAGACCACGAGAGGACGCAACAGCGCGGACAGAGAGGAGAACCCGATGATCCTGACCACGGGAACGGCCGTCGACGGGCGGCCGGTGGAGAAGTACCTCGACGTCGTGACCTCGCAGGCGATCATGGGCGTCCACATCGGCCGTGACCTCAAGGCGTTCGGCCGCAGCATCGTGGGCGGCCGGTCGGCCACCTACGAGCAGGAGTTCGAGAAGGCCGTCCACGAGGCCAAGGGCGAGCTGCGAGCGGCCGCCGAGGCACTGGGCGCGGACGCCGTCCTCGGCGTCTCCCTCGACTACGAGGAGGTCGGCGACGAGATGCTGATGGTGGCGGCCTGCGGAACCGCCGTGAAGCTCGGCTGACGCGCGGGCCCGCGCGGCGACGCTCACGTTCGCGCGGACCAGAAATTCAGCGAGCCGGGTGCGCTTTCGTCCTCCGCACCGGTGAACTTTCGGCCTCCGCCTTGCGGCGTCTACCTACGGTCTGCCGGCGGCGGGCTCGACCTACTCGCGTCCCGTGCTCGCTGCGAGGGGGAACCTAGAGGCGGCGGCCCCGAGCGTCAAGCGACCTCGACGCAGACGCCCGCAAATTGCGGGCGTTGTCGTCGCGGCGCCGCTCGCGCGACTGTGTCAGGGCCGGGCGGTGCGCTCCCGCGTGCGGCAGTCGACCGTGTCGGTGCCCTCGTGGGACAGCGGCGCGTCGG
>DATHTC010000248.1:0-1765 GCA_035463735.1 Gaiellaceae bacterium
TACCTGTCGTTCACGGGCGGGCCGACGCTCGCGCTGCTCGAGTCCCGCTTCGGCGTCCGCCGGGCGCGGGCCTTCCATTGCTTCGTGGACCCCGACGCGTACGCGCCGCAGGCGGCCGAGGAGCGGTGGGCCCTCGGCTACCTCGGCACCTACAGCGACGACCGGCAGCCGGCGGTGGAGCGCCTCCTCGTCGAGCCCGCCCGCGCGCGGCCGCACCTCCGCTTCGCTGTCGCCGGGCCTCAGTACCCGCCGGAGCTCCGCTGGCCGGAGAACGTCGACCGGATCGAGCACCTGCCGCCGCCGGAGCACCCCGGGTTCTACGCCGCACAGCGGTTCACGCTCAACGTCACGCGCGCCGACATGCGCCGCGCGGGCTGGTCGCCGAGCGTGCGCCTGTTCGAGGCCGCCGCCTGCGCCGTCCCCGTCGTGTCCGACTGGTGGGAGGGCCTCGACCGCTTCTTCCGCCCCGGCCGGGAGATCCTCGTCGAGGACGCCCTGGGCCACCTCGAGCGCGTTTCGCCCGAGCAGGCACGGAAGATCGGCGAGGCGGCCCGTACGCGTGTCCTCGCCGAGCACACGGCGGAGCACCGGGCCGACCAGCTCGAGGCGGAGCTCGAGGCGCTCGCGCGGGCGAGGGCGGCGTGACGCTCGAGTCGGTCGGCGCGCGCCACCCGGAGATCGCGGAGCTCGGGCCGTGGTTCCACAACCTCCACCTCCCCGGGGGCGAGCAGACGGCGCCCGACCACCCGCTGGGCGACTTCCCCGCCTTCAAGTGGCGCCAGGTGGCGCCGTCCCTCCCGCGCGACCTCGACGGCTGGCGGGCGCTCGACGTCGGCTGCAACGCCGGCTTCTACTCCTTCGAGCTCGCGAGGCGAGGTGCGCACGTGGTCGCCGTCGACGTCGAGGAGCGGTACCTGCGCCAGGCGCGCTGGGCGGCCGGGCGGCTCGGGCTCGAGGAGGCGATCGAGTTCCGGCAGGGGACGGTGTACGACCTCGCGCGCAGCGGCGAGCGCTACGACCTCGTCCTGTTCATGGGCGTCCTCTACCACCTCCGCCATCCGCTGCTCGCGCTCGACCTGCTCGCGGCGCGCGTGCGCCGGCTGCTCGTGCTCCAGACGCTGACGATGCCCGGCGACGACGCCGTCGAGGTGCCGCCGGACCTGCGGATGAAGGAGCGGCGGCGGCTGCGCGAGCCGGGGTGGCCGGCGATGGCCTTCATCGAGCACCGGCTGGAGGGTGACCCGACGAACTGGTGGGCCCCCAACCAGGCGGGCGTGGAGGCGATGGCGCGGTCGGCCGGCCTCGAGGTGGTCGACCGCCCGGGCCACGAGATCGTCGTCTGCCGCCCGCGTGGGCTCCCGGACGCCGTCGGGGAGGAGCTCGCGGCCGTCTTCCGCCCGTAAGTGGAGTGGAGGGCGCCGTCGGCCGGCGCCCTCCGATTCGGTGTCGCTACCGCGTGACGGAGACGAAGAGCGTCTTCGTGGAGACGGCGCCGAGCGCGTCACGAGCGCTGATCGTCACGCGCTTGCGACCGGCGGCACGGGCCGTGCCGACGATCGTGCCGGTGCGCGCGTCGAGGCGCAAACCCCGCGGGAGCGGGCCGCGCACGAGCCGCCACCGGACGACGCCGACGCCGCCGCGCCTCGCGAGCTTGACGCGGTAGCGCTTGCCGAGCTTCGCCTTCGCGAGCCTGGTCGTTGCGATCGCGAGCCGCGGCGCGACGGTCATCGAAACCGCGGTCTGCGCCGAGTAGCCGACCGCGTCG
>DATHTC010000249.1:0-5440 GCA_035463735.1 Gaiellaceae bacterium
CGCGGCCACAGCGGCGGGCACGGCGACCGGGGCGACGAGCGCCGCAGCGCGCAAGCGCCGCGGCGTCAGCGCGGCGAACGCGGCGAGCCCCGCCGCGAGCGACAGCCACGCACCGCGGCTGAAGGTCACGGCGAGCGTGGCGGCGAGGGTCGGCGCGGCCGCGGCCGCCGCCACACGCGCCGCGGTCGTCCCGTCTGCGACGACGCCCGCGGCGAGGAGCAGCCCGAGCGCGGCGAGGATCCCCAGGGCGTTCCAGTATCCGATCGGCTCCGCGAGCTGCCCGGGGTCGAAGTCCGTCAGCGCCCCCGGCCGGAGCCGCGTCGCGAGCGCCCAGGCAGCCACCGCCGTCACCCCCGCCAGCAGACCGCCGGCGAGCCACGGCGCCGAGGAGCGGGAGACGACGAGCGGCGCGGCGACGGCGAGCGCGACGTACACGAGCGTCCGCTCCGCCTCGAGCACCGGCTCCGTCGGCCCCGGAGCCCACGCCAGCGAGGCCAGCTGCCACAGCCCCAGGAGCAGGAGCGCCGCCGCGGGTGCGAAGTCGAGCGCGCCGAGCGCGACGCGGTCGCGCAGCAGCAGCGCGGTCACGGCGGCGAGCAGGAGCAGCAGCGCCGCGATGCCCCACTCGCTCGGGAAGTAGCCGCCGTTCGCGAACGCGAGCCCCGCCGGCACGAGCGCGCCCAGCAGCGCCGACGGCAGGCGGTCGTCGCGCGGCATCGGCGCGACGGTAGCGACCGGGGCCGCCGCCGGGCCTCCGGCGTGGCCGTCAGCCGCGCGCGGCCGAGAGCCTGCGGCCCACCTCGCCCCAGTCCACGACGTTCCACCACGCCTCGAGGTAGTCGGGGCGCCGGTTCTGATAGCGCAGGTAGTACGCGTGCTCCCACACGTCGATCCCCAGGATCGGAACGTGCCCGCGCATGAGCGGAGAGTCCTGGTTGGCGGTGGAGTACGCCTCGAGGCCGGAGCCGTTCCACACGAGCCAGGTCCAGCCGCTGCCGAAGCGCGTGACCCCGTTCTGAGTGATCGCCTGGCGGAACGAGCCGAAGTCTCCGAACGCCGCGTCGATCGCCTCGCGCAACTCCCCTTCGGGCTCGCCGCCGCCGCCGGGGCTCATGATCGTCCAGAAGAGAGAGTGGTTGGCGTGCCCGCCGGCGTTGTTCCGCAGCGGCGTGTGCTGCTCCGGGTCGATCGCCTGGAGCACCTCCTCCACCGAGGCGCCCGTCCACTCCGTCCCCTCGAGCGCCTTGTTCGCGTTGTCGACGTAGGCCTGGTGGTGCTTCCCGTGGTGGATGCGCATCGTCTCCGCGTCGATGTGCGGCTCCAGGGCGTCGTGGTCGTACGGCAGCGGCGGGAGCTCGAAGGCCATCGCGTCTCCTCCAGTCGTCTCGTCGGATTCGGCGGCGATGCTACTCCTCGCCGCCGCCGCGGGCGCCGGATGACGGAGAGGGCGGATCCCGCCGCATCGGATCCGCCCGCCGCCCGCAACTGCCGTCCCGTGGACGACGCCGCACCGTCGTCCCCCGGTTGCTCCGGCGGCCGCGCCGGAAGCTGTCACGAGTCTGGACCGCGGAGCGCGCTTGATTCTTCCCCCACCCGGTGGTTCACCACGGCCGCTTCACCCGCGACCGTGCGACCGTCAGGCGGCGGCGACGCCGTGCTTGTCCTGCAGGTACCGGAGGTACGGGCCGGTCTCGATCGTCCCGCCGGCGACCCGCTCGAGCGTCTCCTGCGGCGTGTACTTGCGCCCGTGCCGGTGCAGGCGCTCGCCGAGCCACTCCCGGAGCGGCGCGAACTCGCCGCGCTCGACCTGCTCGTCGAGCTCCGGGAGGTCGTCGCGCACCCGCTCCCAGATCTGCACGGACATGACGTTCCCGAGCGAGTACGTCGGGAAGTACCCCATCGAGCCGCCGGACCAGTGGACGTCCTGGAGCACGCCGTGCGCGTCGTCGGGCACCTCGACCCCGAGGTAGTCCCACATCCGCCGGTTCCACTCCTCCGGGAGGTCGCGGAGCGCCACGCGCCCGCCGAGGATCTCCTGCTCGAGCTCGAACCGCAGGATGACGTGCATGTTGTAGGTCACCTCGTCCGCGTGGATGCGGATCAACGACGGCCGCACCTGGTTGACCGAGCGGTAGAACGCGTCCAGCTCGAGGCCGCCGAGCTCGCGGGGGAACCGCTCCTGCAGCCGCGGGTAGAAGAAGCGCCAGAACGGGAGCGACCGCCCGACGAGGTTCTCCCACATCCGGCTCTGCGACTCGTGGAGCCCCAGCGACACGCCCGAGGCGAGCGGGGTCCGGTCGAGCTCCGGCGCCACCTGGTGCTCGTACAGGCCGTGCCCGTACTCGTGCATGGTCGCGAACAGGGACTCGAGGTCGCCCGGCTCGTAGTGCGTCGTGACCCGGATGTCGTCGCGGCCGCCGCCGGAGGCGAACGGGTGCACCGTGGGATCGAGCCGCCACGCGTCCGGCCGGTGCCCGAAGAGGTCGAGCACCTCGTGCGAGATCGCGCGCTGCGCGTCGACGTCGAACTCGCCCTCGAGCAGCTCGACCTCCCGGTCGCGCACCGCTGCGATCAGCGGCACGAGCTCTTCCTTCAGCTCGGCGAAGATCCGGCGCACCTCCGCCGTCTTCATCCCCTCCTCGTAGTCGTCGAGGAGGATGTCGTACGGCTCCTCTGCCGGGTCGAAGCAGTCGACGTAGCGGAAACGCAGCTCGAGGTTCCGCTCGAGCGCCGGGAGGAACGCCTCGAAGTCCGACTCGGCCTTCGCCTTGGCCCACACCTGCATCCCCTGGGACCCTGCGCGCGACATCTCCGCGCGCAGCTCGGCCGGCACGCGCACCGCCTTCTCGTAGTCGCGGCGCGTGACGCGGATCAGGCTCGCCTCGAACGACTCGGGGTCGAGCGCGTCCTCGTAGGGGCGAAGCTCCTCGAGCAGCCGGCCGGTCTCGTCCGCCACGAACAGCTCGTGGGTCATCCTCGAGAGGGTGGCGACCTGCTCGGCGCGCGTGGCGGCGCCGGCGGGGGGCATGATCGTCTGCTGATCCCAGTACAGGAGCGCGGTCGCGCTGCGGAGGTCGTGGATCTCGCCGAGACGCGTACGGAGCCGGTCGAACGTCGGGTTCGTCATACGCGCAGCGTAACGGCAACCACCGCCTCGACCTCGACGGGGATCCCCGCCGGCAGCTCCGAGACCCCGATCGCGCTGCGCGCGCACAGCCCGCGCTCGTCTCCGTAAACCGAGACGACGAGCTCGGTGAAGCCGTTCAGCACCGCGGGCTGGTCACCGAAGCCCGGCGCGGAGCGGACGAAGCCGAGCACCTTCACCCACCGCTCCACCGCGTCGAGCGAGCCGAGCGCGTCGACGATCCGCCGCAACGCGAGCAGTCCCGTCAGCCGCGAGGCCGCGTACCCCTGCTCGACGGAGAGGTCGCCGCCGACGACGCCGGCGGTCCCGACCGGGCCGATCCCGGACAGGTACGCGAGCCCGTCGTGGACGAGAACCGGCGCGAGCTGCGGCCGGAACGGCAGCGGCGGGATCGGCGGCAGCTCGAGTCCGAGCTCGCGGAGGCGCGCGTCGGCGCTCACGCCCGGGCCACGAGCACGATCCGGCTGGCCGGGCCGGGCTCGCCTCCCTCGAGCGAGTCGTAGAACGCGAGCGCCTCGAAGCCGGCGCGCCGCGCAAGGCCCCGGAGCTCCGTCGCCGTGTAGACCCGCAGCCGATAGCGGAGCGACTCGGAGCCGCCACCGGCCGGCCAGAGCTCGTGCAGCGTCTCGACCACGCCGTCGACCGGATCGAAGGTTCGCTCCTCGACGAGGACCCCGTCCGGGACGTGCTCCCAGTCCCTCGGCCGGAAGCCGCTCATCAGCCGGTCGCGGCTCATCGTCTCGAGCACGAGCGCCCCGCCGGGCCGCAGCACGCGCCGCGCCTCCCCGAGGAAGCGGACGTCGTCCGCCTCGGCGTAGTAGCCGACGAACGAGCTGAAGAGGGTGAGGACGGCGTCGAACTCCGCGTGCGCGAACGGCAGCGGCTCTCGCAGGTCCCCTCGCACCCAGCGCGGCCACTCGGCGTCGCCGGAGCGCCGCTGCGCCTCGGCCAGCAGGACCGGCGACCGGTCGATGCCGGTCACGCGGTAGCCCTCCCGCGCGAGGAAGAGCGCATGGCGCCCGGACCCGCACGCGGCGTCGAGCACGTCGGCCCCTGCTCGAGCTCCGGCGAGTGCGACGGCGCCGAGCGCCTCTCGTTCCGTCCGCTCGTCGCCGATTCGGGCAGCGTAGGTCCGGAGGTACAGCTCGTCGAAGAGTCTGTCCCAAGCCTCCTGCACCACGGATCGAATGTACCCGGCGTACAATCGACACGGCTCGGACCTGGGCCACGCTCGGACCGGGGGCATCGGAGGGAAGGGGCAGGGTGAGCGAGTCGATCGAGGGCGGAGGCGCGCTGCACGAGGCGCCCGTAAAGGAGGTCGTCGAGAACGGCGACGCCGTCGTCGTCCGCCTCGCCGGTGAGCTCGACCTCTACAACGCCGACGCCGTCCGCGAGGCGCTGCTGGGGGCGACGCGGCGCGACCCGCAGCGCGTCGTGATCGACCTCGGCGAGGTCCGCTTCATCGACTCGACGGCCCTCGGGATCCTGATCGAGGCGCGGTCCCGGCTCGAGCACACCCGGGGGTTCTTCCTGGCGTCGCCCGGGCTCGAGACGCGGCGCGCGCTCGAGGTCTCCGGGCTCGACCGCCACTTCGACGTCCGCGCGTCGGTCGACGAGGCGCTCGGCGCCGACCTCTAGCGGGCGCAGGGCGGGGCGCGACCTCAACCAGCCGCCCGAGTAGCCCCGCGGTACGGTGCCGACGGCTGCGGGAAGGACCGCGGCGTGGCGAGGCTGGACGAGTACCGACGGAAGCGCGACCCGGCACGGACGCCCGAGCCTGCCGGGTCGGAGCCGGCGGAGGGCCACGCGCAAGGCGAGGCTCGCTTCGTCGTGCAACGGCACTCGGCCCGGCGGCTCCACTACGACCTCCGCCTCGAGCGCGACGGCGTCCTCGCCAGCTGGGCGGTGCCGAAGGGCCTCCCGACGGAGCCCGGCTCGCGGCGCATGGCCGTCCACACGGAGGACCACCCGCTCGACTACCTCGGCTTCGAGGGAGAGATCCCCGCCGGCACGTACGGCGCCGGGACGATGGACCTCTACGACACCGGCGCCTACGACCTCCTCGAGGAGAAGCGCAACGGCCAGCTGACCGTGCGCCTGCGCGGCGAGCGGCTCCGCGGCACGTGGACGCTCGTGCCGGCGCGCCTCGACGGCGAGGAGCGCAACTGGCTGCTCGTCAAGCGGGACGAGGGCGCGCGCGCCACCCGCGCCCACCGCTACCTGCCGATGCACCCCAGCCCGGCGGCACGGCTGCCGGCGCGCGGGCGCTGGTCCTACGAGGCCGCGTGGGGCGGG
>DATHTC010000250.1:0-10511 GCA_035463735.1 Gaiellaceae bacterium
CTCGCGCTGAGCTTCGTCGGAACCCACTGAATGGCGTGGGGGAACCCATGGTTCCCCCACGAGCCCCCTCCTTCTCTCGTTGGTGCGGTGTCTTCTTGGCCTCTCGCGCGCATGAAGCGCGCTTCGGCCTGCTTGCCGTGACTGCATAGGCCAGCGTTTGAAGGCATGCGCTCGTTTGCCTCCGCGCGCGCCTGCGGCGGGCGCTCCGGCTCGGCGCCGGCTTCCATCGGTCATCCGGGGATGGACGGGCGGGATGCGCCCGCTTCGCGGGCTGCGATCCCGCGCGTCCCTTCTCGGGGGAACCTGGCGGTTCCCCATGCCCGTCCCTGCTGGGCTACTCGGCGAGCCGGTCGCGGGCGAAGGCGCGGAAGCGCTCGCGGGCGTCGTCGTCCGGGCCGAGGCGCTCCTCGTCCGCGTAGCGGGGATCCGCCGCGATCTCGTCCGCGACCGCGCGCACCTCGCGCGCGAGCTGGTTCCGGTGCGCCGGCTCGCGGAGCAGGAGCTCGACCCAGGTCTCGGTGCCGTCGTAGGGCGGGACGTCGTGCTCGACGAGGAGCTGGCCGAGGACGAGGCCCGCGCGGATGTAGGCGAACGTCTTGAACGCGAGCAGCCGGCGCGGCCGTTCCACGAGCGCGGCGAGCTCCGGATCCTCGGCGACGATGCGGTCGACGATCGACCCGAGCGGCTCGTCGACGAGCGGGAGCCAGACCTCCTCCGGCGAGCTCATGCGGCCTAGCATGCCTCAGGCGCTCCGAGCCCGCCAGGCGACCTGACCGGCCGCGAGCAGCATCAGCAACGCGAACAACCGCTGGAGCGTCTCCTCGTCGAGCGACTCCGCCGCCCAGACGCCGACCGCCACCCCCGGCAGCGACGCGAGCCCGAGCGCCAGCGACGCACGCCAGCGGGTGTTCTCGTAGCGCTGCTGGCGCCAGAGCCCGGCGGCGACGGTTGGAAGGATCGCGAGCAGCGACGTCGCCTCGGCGTCGAGGTGGGAGAGCCCCAGCGCGACGAGCGTCGGCACGAACAGGATCCCCCCGCCGACCCCGAACAGCCCCGAGAAGACGCCGGCCGCGAGGCCCAGCGCGACGGCGAGCGCCACGGTCGTCACAGCAGCAGCGAGACGGCGATCGCGACGAGGAGGGCGGCGAACGCGAGCGAGAACACGCGGCTCGAGAGCCGCTGCTGGAGCGAGGTGCCGGCCACGGCTCCGGCGGCCGCGGGAAGCCCGACAAGGGCCGCGTGTCCCACGTCGACGCGCCCGAGCGCCCCGTACGCGATCACGCCGGCGAGCGCGGTCACGGCGATCGCGCCGAGCGAGGCGGCCGTCGCCGGCCGCTCGCTCCACCCCGCGAGGAGGACGAGCGCCGGCACGATCACGATCCCGCCGCCGACGCCGAAGAGCGCCGACAGGAACCCCGCCGCGAGACCGATCAGGACGAGGCGCGGCACCGCCGTATCCTACGGCCGGTGGAGCTGCCTTCCCCGCTCGCGGACCTCGCGTCGCGCCCGCAGGAGGCGGCGATCCTGCTCGACGTCGACGGCACGCTCGCGCCGATCGTGGCCGACCCTGCGCAGTCGCGCGTCCCCGACGAGACGCGCGCGGAGCTACGCCGCCTCCTCGGGCGCTACGCCCTCGTCGCCTGCCTCACAGGGCGCCCGCAGGAGCGGGCGCGCGAGATCGTCGGCGTCGACGGCGTCGAGATCATCGGGGAGCACGGCCTCGAGCTGTCGCCGGAGGCGGAGGAGTGGGTGCCGGTGCTCGAGCCCTTCGCGCGGGGCACCGCGTGGCCGGCGGAGGCGAAGCGGCTCACGGTCGCCTTCCACTACCGCACCGCCGAGGACGAGGAGGCCGCCGTAGGCGTGCTCGAGGAGATCGCGCGCGAGGCGGAGCGGGAGGGCCTTGTGGCCCGCTGGGGGCGGAAGGTGCTCGAGCTGCGCCCGCCGATCGACGCGCACAAGGGGACGGGCGTCGTCCACCTGCTCGAGGGCCGCGGCATCCACCGCGCCCTCTTCGCCGGCGACGACCTCACCGACCTCGACGGCTTCGGCGCGATGGAGCAGCTCGAGCTCGGAGTCAAGGTCGCCGTCGCCTCGCCCGAGGGGCCTGCGGAGCTTCGCCGGCGCGCCGACGTCGTGGTCGACGGTCCGGCCGGCCTGCTCGAGCTGCTGCGGCTGCTGTAGGACGCGGAAGGGGCCGAGCGCGGAGCCCGGCCCCTCGACGTCCCGGAAGGGACTAGGTCGTCTCCATCGCCGGCACGGCCTCCGGCGCGGGCTCGAGGTCCCGGCCGCGCACGAGCGTCAGCGAAACCACCACGCCGACGGCTGCGATCACGGCGCCGACGAGGAACGCGAGCTGGAACCCGTCGACGAACGCCTGCGGGGCGGCGGTGCCGGCCGCGATCCGGTCCTCGGCCTGCGTGGTCGCGATCGTGGACAGCACCGCGATGCCGAGCGCGCCGCCGATCTGCTGCGACGTGTTGATCAGGCCCGACGCGAGCCCCTGCTCCTCGTTGCGCACGCCTGCGAGCGCGGCGATCGAGATCGGCACGAACGAGAACGCCATGCCGACGGCGACGAGCAGGAAGCCGGGCAGGAGGTCGCCGAGGTACGAGCCGCCCACCGAGACCTGCGTGAAGTACACGAGGCCGACCGTCAGCAGGCTCATCCCGGTCACGAGCACCGGCTTCACGCCGATCCTCGTCACGAGCTGGGAGGCGAGCGCCGCCCAGAAGATCGACGTGCCGGCGACCGCGAGGTACGCGACGCCCGTCTTCATCGCCGAGTAGCCGAGCACCTGCTGCATGTACAGCGTGAGGATCAGGAACATCGCGAACAGCGCCGAGCCGAGGACGAAGCCGGCGGCGTTCGCCCCCGTCACCGTCTGCAGCCGGAAGATGCCCAGCCGCACGAGCGGCTCCTGCACGCGCGACTCCCAGGCGAGGAAGGCCGCGAGCAGGATCCCGGCGACCGAGAACAGGCCGATCGTCTCGACCGAGCCCCAGCCGTAGTCGTCCGCCTTCGTGATCGCGTACACGAGCGTCACGAGGCCGGTCGTGACGAGCACGGCGCCGGGCGCGTCGAACCGGCTCACGCTCGCGTCGCGGCTCTCGCCGAGGAGGACCGGGGCGAGCGCGAACGCGACCGCGCCGACCGGGACGTTGATGAGGAAGATCCACTCCCACGAGAGCGCGTCGGTGAGGACGCCGCCGAGGAGGACGCCGGCCGCGGCACCGAAGCCGCCGACCGCGCCCCACACGCCGAGCGCGACGTTCCGCTCCTTCCCCTCGGTGAAGGTGACGCCGAGGATTGAGAGCGCGGCCGGTGAGATGATCGCCGCACCGAGACCCTGGAGGGCGCGGGCGCCGATCAGCGACGCCTCGCTCCACGCGAGCCCGCTGACGAGCGAGCCGAGCGTGAACACGACGATGCCGACGAGGAACAGCCGGCGGCGCCCGAGCAGGTCGGCGGCCCGGCCTCCGAGCAGCAGGAACCCGCCGAACACGAGCGCGTACGCGCTGATGACCCACTGGAGGTTCTCCTGCGAGAACCCGAGGTCGACCTGGATGGAGGGCAGGGCGACGTTCACGATCGCGATGTCGAGCACGACCATGAACTGCACCGCGGCGAGCAGCGCGAGCCCGGCCCACTTCGATCTGGCCGAGGCAACCATTGTCAGAGCATCCTTTCGTCGTTCGTCACGAGGCTTGCAACGTACCAGCGTCTGCTTTCATTTCGCAAGTCTGTACTGCGGAATCCGAACCGCGGCGCTAGACTGGGGGAGCGGTGAAGCGCTACGGCCACTACTGCCCGATCGCCCACGCGCTCGACCTGGTCGGCGAGCGCTGGGCGCTGCTCGTCGTCCGCGAGCTCCTCGACGGGCCGAAGCGCTACACCGACCTGCTCGCGGGGATGCCCGGGATCGGCACGAACATCCTCGCCTCGCGCCTGCGCGACCTCGAGGCCGGGGGCGTCGTGCGCCGGACGAAGCTCCCGCCGCCCGCCGCGTCCACGGTCTACGAGCTGACCGAGTACGGGCGGGAGCTCGACGAGGCCCTGCACGCGCTCGCGCGCTGGGGCGCCCGCACGCTCGGGCCGCCCGTGCCGGACGAGGAGCTGCGCGCCGGCTGGCTCGTCCACGCCGCGGAGGCGACGTTCGACGCCGCCGCGGCGCAGGGGCTGACCGAGAGTTACGAGGTGCGCAGCGGCGAGGAGGTCGTCTCGCTGCGGGTGACCGACGGGCGCCTCGACGCCGCCGCGGGCACGCGGCCGGGCGCCGACGCCGTGATCGAGGCCGCGCCCGAGACCGTGTTCCGGCTCGTCAGCGGCGAGCTCGCGCCCGCGGACGCGGTCGCGTGCGGCGAGGTCCGGCTCGAGGGCGAGCCGGCGGCGCTCGGCCGCTTCGCGTCGCTGTTCACGATCGAGCCACGCAGCCACGAGCTGCAGGATCGCGACCGCGCCGACGGCCCGACAGGGCGCTCACCCGCCTCCCTGGGTGCGGCGAGCCGTACCGGCTAGGCCGCGTCGCGCAGCGCGTCCCAGGCGCGCCGCACGTCGTCCTCCGTCGTCCGGAGGTTGCCGATCGCGAGCCGCAGCGCGACCCGGCCGCCCAGCACCGTCGCGGAGAGAAACGCCTCGCCCGAGGCGTTCACGGCGTCGAGGATCCGCCGGTTCTCGTCGTCGGGGGCGTCCCGGCGAAAGCACACGAGCGAGAACCGCTGCGGCGCCGCGAGCTCCCACCCCGGCTCCGCCTCGACCCAGCCCGCGAACTGGCCCGCGAGGCGCACGTGCTCGCGGATGCCCGCCTGCAGCCCTTCACGTCCCAGGCACCGGAGCACCGCCCAGAGCTTCAGCGCGCGGAACCGCCGGCCGAGGGCCGGCCCGTAGTCCGACAGGCTCGTCGCCGCCTCGGTCGTCTGCAGATAGACGGGCGCGAGGCTGAAGGCGCGGCGGAAGTCGTCCGGCCGGCTCGTCCAGAGGAGCGAGCAGTCCATCGGGACCGACAGCCACTTGTGCGCGTTGACGACGACCGAGTCGGCGCGCTGCACGCCCGCGAACGCCCACCGGTGCTCCGGGCAGACCATCGCCGAGCCCGCGTACGCGGCGTCGACGTGCAGCCAGGCGCCGACGCGCGCGGCGGCGTCGGCGAGCGCCGGCACCGGATCGACGGACGCGGTCGAGGTCGTGCCGACGGTGGCGACGACGACGGCCGCGTCCGTGACGTCGAGGCGCGAGAGGTCGAGCCGGAACTCGTCGTCGGCCGGGATCTTGCGGAGCTCCATCGCGAGCATTCGCGCCGCGCGTTCGACCGACGAGTGCGCCTCCTCGGAGGCGACGACGACCTGCCGGCCGGTCGTCTCCCGTGCGACGTAGAGGGCGCCGAGCGTCGAGATCGACGCCGTGTCCTCGATGTGGCCGTGCCAGTCCCGCGGAAGCCCGAGGAGGTCGGCGACCCACCTGAGCGTGACGAGCTCGAGCTCCGTGGCGGCAGGCGACGTCCGCCAGACGAAGGCGACGTTGTTGAGCGCCGCCGCGAGCAGCTCCGCGAGGATCCCCGGCTCGGCGGCCGTCGCGGCGAAGTACGCGAAGAACCGTGGGTGCTGCCAGTGGGTGACCGCAGGGAGGACGAGCGAGTCGAGGTCGCGCAGCACCGCGTCGAACGGCTCCGGCCGCTCGGGCGCCACGGGCGGCAGCGCCGCCGTCAGCGCACCCGGCTCGACCCGCGGGAGCACCGGCAGCTCGCCCACGTTCGCCAGGTACCGCTCGACCCAGTCGAGCGCCGCACGCCCGTCCTCGCCGAGGCTCACCCCAGCGACTCCAGCGCCGCCTCGATCCGGCGCAGGAACGGCACGGATCCCGTCCGCTTCGCGAGCTCGCGCGCCTCCGTCAGCAGCGGCCGCGCCCGGTCGGGGTCGCCGCGCTCGAGCGCGACCTCGGCGAGCGTGAGCAACCCGGCCGCGACGCCGGGGAGGAAGCCGTCCGCGCGCCGCAGCCGCACCGATTCCTCGAACGCGGCCCACGCGGCGTCGTGGTCGCCGGCGGCGTCGTGGACGAAGCCCAGGTGGCGCGCGGCGTACGACTGCAGCTTGGTCGCCCCTGCGGCCTCGGCGACGGCGTGGCTCGCGAGGAAGTCGCCCCGCGCGGCCTCGTGGTCGCCTCGCACGACCTGGTGGACGAGCCCGAGCCAGAACCGCGCTTCCGCCTCGAGGAGATCGTCCCGGAGCCCCTGGGCGAGCTCGAGCGCGCGCGCGAACAGCGCCAGCTCCTCCGGATCCTCCTCGCGCGTAGCCAGGAACCGCGCGTGCAGGACCCGGCCGCGTCCCAGCAGGAGCAGCGCCTCCGCCCGGTCGAGCTCCCGCTCGGCCGCGGCCCGAGCCTCCTCGGTCCCCTGGAACAGGGCCTGCTCGTTCAGCAGGTCGGCACGCGCGAGCGGGTCCTCGACCAGTCGCAGCGCCTCGTCCCACCGTCCCTCGCCTCGCAGCTCCTCTACCGGCGGCACAGCGCCTCGATCTCGCGCCACGGCCGCGTGTTCAGCACCTGCGCCTTCGTCAACCACGCGCGCCGGGCCTGCCCGATCCCGAGCTCGACGTAGCCAAGCGCCCGGACGGAGTGCGCGTCGCTCGTGACGGGGAGCAGCACGCCGGCCTCCCCCGCCGCGCGGGCGTTCGCGTCGCGCAGATCGAGCCGGTCGGGCTGGGAGTTGATCTCGACGAACGTCCCGGTCTCGACGGCTTTCGCGAACACGCGCCCGAGGTCGACGTCGGCCGGGCCGCGGCGGTTGATCTTCCGCGCCGTCGGGTGGCCGATCGAGTCGACGTGCGGGTTCTCCATCGCGGCGAGGATCCGCTCGGTCGGCGCGCGCTCGAAGGCGGTGTGGAGGGACGCGACCACCCAGTCGAGCTGCGCGAGCGTCTCGTCGGCGACGTCGAGCGAGCCGTCGGCGCGGATGTTGACCTCGATCCCACGTAGCAGACGAAACGGCTTCAGCCGTGCGTCGAGGGCCTCGATCTCCTCCCACTGGGCCTCCAGCCGCCCGTCGCGCAGGTAGTGCGAGTGGTCGGTGATCGCCAGGTACTCGTAGCCGCGCGCCTGCGCCGCCTGCGCCATTTGCTCCATGGAGCCCTTCCCGTCGGAGGACCACGTCGTGTGCGCATGGAGGTCGCCCCGGAGATCCGCCAGCTCGACGAGCTCGGGCAGCTCGCCCTTCCGGGCCGCGTCGAGCTCCCCGAGGTTCTCCCGCAGCTCGGGGGGGACGTACTGGTATCCGAGGTGCTCGTAGAGCGCGGCCTCGTCGCGGGTGCGGAAGAGCGAGCCGTCCTCGGTGTTCGCGACGCCGTACTCGGAGATCGACAGCCCCTGCTTCACCGCGCGCTCGCGGAGCGCGACGTTGTGCTCGGCCGAGCCCGTGAAGTGCTGGAGGAGGTTTCCGTAGGACTCGGGCGGGACGACGCGGAGGTCGAAGCGCAGCCCGTCGTTCGAGACCACCGTCGCCTTGGTCTCGCCGCTCGCCACGACCTGCTCGACCCAGGCGAGCCTCGTGAACCAGTCGATGAGCGCCCGCGGGTCGGAGGAGGTGGCGATCAGGTCGAGGTCGCGGAAGGTCTCCTTGCGGCGGCGCACGGAGCCGGCCTCGGAGACGAGGTCGACGAGCGACGACGCCCGCATCGTCTCCACCACGGCCAGCACTGCCGGGAGCCCGTGTCCGAGCAGCGGCCGCGCGGGCTCGGCCTCGGCGGCGTCGTCGATCGCCTTCAGCACGCGCTCCTCGAGCTTCGCGCCGATCCCCGGCAGCGTGCGGAGCCGCTCTCTCTCCGCGGCCTCCTTCAGCCCGGCCAGGGTCGTCACGCCGAGCTCCTTCCAGATGCGCGCGGCCGTCTTCGGGCCGAGCCCCGGCAACCGGAGGAAGAGCACGACCTCCGGCGGGACGCGGTCGCGGCGCTTCGTGAGCGCGTCGATCTCGCCGTGGTCGACGATCTGGACGATCTTCTCCTCGATCGTGCGGCCGATTCCGCCCAGCTCCTTCGCCTTGCCCTCGAGCGCGAGCTCGGCCACCGAGCTCGACGTCTCGCGGATCCGGTTCGCCGCCCGGCGGTAGGCGACGACGCGGAACGCGGCCTCGCCCTCCAGCTCGAGCAGGTCGGCGAGCAGGTCGAGCTGGGCGGCGACGTCGCTGTTCCGCGGCAGCGGAGGCACGGCGCAACTCTATGGTTCACGGCCGTGTGCGCCACCGTCTCAGCGTGGGGGAACCCATGGTTTCCGGACGTGCCTCCTCCGTCGTCGACGCGCCGCGTGTCCGGCAGCCTGACGAGGCGCACATGAAGACGACGGTGTGCCTGCCGACCTACAACGAGCGCGAGAACCTCGAGCGGATGGTGCACGCGCTCGGCGAGCACGGCGTGCGCGTGCTGGTGATCGACGACAACTCGCCCGACGGGACCGGCAGGATTGCCGACCGCCTCGCCGCCGAGCTGGCGTGGGTCGACGTCCTCCATCGCGAGCGGAAGGAGGGCCTCGGCCCGGCGTACCTCGCGGGCTTCCGGCGCGCGCTCGCAGAGGGCGCGGAGCTCGTCATGGAGATGGACTGCGACTTCTCGCACGACCCCGCCGACGTGCCCCGGCTGATCGCGGCCGCCGAGGCCGGCGCCGACCTCGCGCTCGGGTCGCGCTACGTCCGCGGCGGCGGCGTCGGCAACTGGGGGCTCGGGCGGCGCTTCATCTCGCGCGGCGG
The DNA here is from genome assembly GCA_035463735.1 of Gaiellaceae bacterium. GTDB lineage: Bacteria > Actinomycetota > Thermoleophilia > Gaiellales > Gaiellaceae > DATHTC01. Next base: position 8,726 of record DATHTC010000250.1, read on the forward strand.
GTCGCTCTACGCGCAGATCCTCCTCAGCACGCGGATCCGCGACCTCACGGGCGGCTTCAAGTGCTACCGGCGGCGCGTGCTCGAGACGATCGACCTCGACGCGATCCACTCGCGCGGCTACGCGTTCCAGATCGAGACCACCTACCGCACGCTGCGGCGCGGGTTCCGCGTCGTCGAGGTGCCGATCCGGTTCGTCGACCGCGAGGAGGGCGGCTCGAAGATGTCGCGGGCGATCGTGCTCGAGGCCGTGTGGAAGGTGCCGCTGCTCCGCCTCGCCGCGCTCGCGGGGCGTCTGTGAGCGGCCGAGGATGACGGTCGCGGAGTTCGAGGCGGCCGTGCTGCGGGCCGAGGGCCCGGTCGTCGTCGACTTCTGGGCACCCTGGTGCGAGCCGTGCGAGGCCGTCCACCCGATCCTCGACGCGCTGCCCCTCCCCGTCGTCCGCGTCGACGTGGACGAGAGCCCGGACGTGGCGGGCCGCTACGGCGTGCTCTCGCTGCCCACGGTGATCCTGTTCGACGGCGGCGAGGCGCGGGCGGAGGTGCTCGGCGCGCGGCCACGGCGCCACTTCGAGCAGGCGTTCGGCGACTGGCTCTGACGACTCGGTGCCTGGCACCGTGACACCTCTCGGCGGTGCCTGGCACGGTCACGAAACCGTCACGTGCGGGCGCTGCGCGGCACCCGCTCCCGCCGCCGCACGCGGTCCCTGCCTTTACGGTGCCAGGCATCGTAAAGGCGTCCTTACGGTGCCTGGCACCGACGCGAAAGCGTCACGAAACGGGCGCGAAGTGGTCCCAGCCGCCGAGCTCGTACGGCTCGCCGTGGAGGCGGAGATCCACGCCTTCGCCGTGCTCGCAGCGGCCGATCACCGGGAACGCGAGCGGATCGGGGGTCGCCGCCAGCAGCTCGAAGTCCTCCCCGAAGCCGAGGTCGCGAAGCTCGCCGCCGAGCGGCACGTGCTCGAGCTCGATCACGCAGCGGACGCCCGAGCGGCGAGCGATGTGCCCCGCGTCCTGGGCGAGCCCGTCCGACACGTCGAGCATCGCGCTCGCCACGCGCGCGAGCCGCTTCCCCTCCGCCACGCGCAGCGGCGGACGCAGGTAGCGGCCGCCGTCGCGGAACGCGGCACCCGCGGCCCCGAGCGGCCCCGTGACCACGAGCAGGTCGCCGGCGCGGGCTCCCCCACGGCCGGGCACGCGCTCGGACGGGCCGAGCGCGGTGACGGTCAGGAACAGGCGGTCGGCCCGCGTCGTGTCACCGCCGACGACGGGCACGCGAAGCTCCGCCAGGCCCTCGTACAGCTCGAGGACGTCCGCCACGCGCGTGTCCGGCGGAGCCGCGAGCGAGACGAGGAGCGCCTGCGGCTCGGCCCCGCACGCGGCCAGATCGCTGACGTTCACGGCCCCCGCGCGGTACCCGAGCTCGCGGAACGAGATCCGGTCGAGGCGGAAGTGGACGTCCTCGACGAGCGAGTCCTGGGTGACGACGAGGCCTCCGACCTCCGCCGCGTCGTGCTCGATGCCCTCCGCGAGCCCCCGCCGCGCGAGCTCGTCGAGGAGGCCGAACTCACCGAGCTGCGAGAGCCTCATCCACCGCCGCCCGCACCGCGCGCGCGTCGCCTGCCGCCCGGATCACCGCCACGCCCGCCGCACCGGCCGCGATGCAGGCGGCCGCGTTGGACGCGTCGACGCCGCCGATCGCGACCACCGGCAGGCCGATCGCCGCGCAGATCGCGCGCAGCCCCTCGAGCCCCGTCGCGGGGTCGGCGTCCGCCTTCGAGGGCGTCTC
>DATHTC010000251.1:0-10499 GCA_035463735.1 Gaiellaceae bacterium
GGCGGACTGCAGTCGTTCCAGGACTGCCACACGCAGCTGCGCGAGCGCGGCCCCGATCGCGTGAACCCGTTCTCGATCCCGGCGATCATCCCGAACATGGGCGCCGGCTGGGTGTCGATGGAGCTCGGCACGCGCGGGCCCCTCTCGTCGCAGTGCACGGCGTGCGCGGCCTCCAACATGGCGATCGGCGAGGGGGCCGACGCGATCCGCCTCGGGCGTGCCGACGTGATGCTCTGCGGCGGAACGGAGGCGCCGGTGACGCGCGTGGGGATCGCGGGCTTCTCCGCGATGCGGGCCCTGTCGCGGCGCAACGAGGCTCCCGAGCGCGCGTCGCGGCCGTTCGACGCCGGCCGCGACGGCTTCGTGATGGGCGAGGCCGGCGCGGTCGTGGTGCTCGAGGAACTCGAGCACGCGCGCGCCCGCGGCGCGAGAATCTACGCCGAGCTGCTCGGCTACGGGGTCTCCTCGGACGCCAACCACATCACGGAGCCCGACCCCGAGGGGACGAACCCTGCGCGCGCGATGACGATGGCCTTCGACGACGCGGGCATCGACCCGACCGAGGTCGGCTACGTCAACGCGCACGGCACCTCGACGCCGCTCGGGGACGCGAGCGAGACGCGGGTGCTGAAGCTCGCGCTCGGCGAGGAGCACGCGCGCCGCACGCCCGTGTCGTCGACGAAGGGGTCGACGGGGCACTGCCTGGGCGCGGCGGGCGCGGTCGAGGCGATCTTCACCACGCTCGCGGTCGCCCGGGGGAAGCTGCCGCCGACGATCAACTACGAGGAGCCGGACCCGAAGTGTGACCTCGACTACGTCCCGAACGAGTCGCGCGACGCGCCCGACCTGCGGGTCGGCGTCTCGAACTCGTTCGGCTTCGGCGGCCACAACGCGTGCATCGTGGTCGGCCGCTTCGAGGAGTAGAGGAGGGGGCTCGTGGGGGAACCAGGGGTCCCCCCCACGGACGACTGCGAAGAGGCTGCGCTGCACAGGGTTGCCGTCGGCGTCGAAGGCCCGGTGGCTTCCCAGGTGCTGTACCTCGCCCCCCTCGCAGACGTCCTCGAGGAACCGCGTCAGCCACGTCTGCGCGTCGGGCTCCATTGGGGGGAGGTCGAAGTCCGGGGGCATCTCCCGCTCGCCGGTCTCGAAGAAGAGCACTCGCCGCGTGTGGGCCCAAACGGTGCGCAGGATCGCGGTCGCCTGCTCGCGTCCGTAGGCGCGCGTCAGGTGGTGCCACACGGCGAGGAAGACGACGGCGTCCGCGTACGGGAGCAGCTCGGCGCTCTCGGGTGTGACGCGCAGGGTCAGGAGGGACGCGACCGACTCCAGCCGGAGGCGCCGGACCGCGTGGAGGAACGTCCGCCCGGCGCTCGCGCTCTCGTCGACCGCGACCGTGACGATCCCGCGACGGGCGAGCGAGATCGCGAAGAATCCGTAGTTCGCGCCGATGTCGAGCGCGGTTCGGACGCCGGTCATCGCGTCGAGCCGCCGCTCGATCGCGCGCCACCGAGACCACGTCCCCGCCGCCCGGCTGCCGCCTTCGAGGCCGAGCCACGGCAGCGGCTGGTAGTTCGCGTGCGTGAGGCGCCGGAGCGGGCCCGAGCGCGGAAACGTGTCGACGCGGAACCGCATCCGGTCGAGCGCGCGGTCGACGCGCTGACGCCGGAGCGCTGCCTTCACCAGCCGGAGTGGCGCCGGGAGGCGCCGTGCGTCCGGCGGGTGTGCTGCAGCCACCGGAGCAGGGTAGACGGCGGCGGCCGACCGCCGCGCTAGCGTCGCGGCGATGACCGAAGCGACCGTTCGCGTCTCGACGCGCGCCCGGCGTCCGCGCGTCCTCGTCCATCCCGACCGGCGGGTCGAGGTCGTGCTGCCGCCGCGGGCGCCACGCGGAACGGCGGAGCGGCTCCTGCGCGAGCACGGGCCGTGGATCGACCGGCAGCTCGCGCGGCTTGCGCCGCGGCTCGAGCTCAGGCCGCTGAGCGAGCGAGAGGGACGACACCAGGCGCGTGAGCGGCTGACGGGCGTCTGCGAGCGCGAGGCCGCGCGCCTCGGCGTGCGCTACGCCCGGATCCGGATCGCGGACCAGCGGACCCGCTGGGGCTCGTGCTCACGCAGCGGGACGCTCTCCTTCAACTGGCGCCTCGTGCTTGCCCCGCAGCCGGTGCTCGAGTACGTCGCCGTGCACGAGCTCTGCCACCTCGTGGAGCCGAGCCACTCGCCGCGCTTCTGGGCCCTGGTCGAGCGCGCGCGGCCGTCGTTCCCAGACGAGCGCCGCTGGCTGCGCGAGCACGGCCACGAGCTGCTCGCATACAGGCCGAGCGCCGGCGGCGGCACGGCGTTCCGGCCGCGCTAGGCTCGGTCGCCGTGGAGCGGTGGGCGACCTTCGACTGCTACGGCACGCTCGTGGACTGGAACGCCGGGATCGGCGACGCCCTCGCGCGCCTGATCCCCGGGGCCGACCGCCGCGAGCTGGTCGCCCGCTACCACGAGCTCGAGCCGCAGGTCCAGGCGCAGGAGTACCGGCCGTACGCCGAGGTGCTCGCCGTGACCGCGCAGCGGCTCGCGGCCGAGCGCGTCCTCGACCTGTCGGCGGAGGCGGCGGACGAGCTGCCGCGCTCGCTCCCCGGCTGGCCGGTCTTTCCGGAGGTGCCGGCAGCGCTCGCCGAGGCCCGCCGTCGCGGCTGGCGGCTCTGCATCCTCTCGAACACCGACCGCGCGCTCCTCGACGCGTCGATGCGTGCGATCGGCGCCCCCTTCGACCACTCGATCGTGGCCGAGGACGTGCGCTCGTACAAGCCGGCGCACGGGCACTGGGAGCGCTTCTCCGCCGACACCGGCGCGGCGCGGGAGGCGCACGTCCACGTGGCGCAGAGCCTCTTCCACGACGTCGCCGTCGCGAACCAGCTCGGGCTCGCGAGCATCTGGGTCAACCGCCTCGGCGAGAGCGCGTACGACGGCGCCCGCCCGACGCGGGAGCTGCCCGACCTCACGCGGCTGCCCGACACGCTCGACGAGCTGGTGCCGGCGTGAACGTCCGTCGTCCGACACCCGACGACCTCGCGCCCGCGGTCGAGCTGCTGCGCGCGGTCGAGGAGGCGGACACGGGCGAGGCCGAGTGGGACGAGCGGCAGCTGCGCGAGCACTGGTCGACGCTCGAGCTCGAGCACGACGTCTGGCTGTTCGAGGTCGACGGGCGGCTCGCCGGCTACGCCGACCTGGAGGTGCGCCCCGGCGGGCGCGTGATGTCCGACGGCTACGTCCACCCGGAGCTGCGTGGGCGCGGCGTGGGCAGCGAGATCCTCAGGCTGGCGGAAGAGGAGGCGCGGCGGCGCACGGACGCCGACGGGGGCCGTCTCTACCTCCAGAACGCGACGACCTCGCACGCGGACGGCTTCTACCGCAGCCGTGGCTTCTCGCCGGTGCGCCGCTTCCGCCGCATGGCGATCGAGCTCGAGCGCGAGCCGGAGGTCGACGTCCCGCCGGGTGTCGTCCTGCGGACGATCCACCGCGGCGAGGAGCCCGCGATCCACGCGCTGCTCGAGGATGCCTTCGCGGAGCACTGGGAACACCGTCGCCGCGGCTACGAGGAGTACGCGGAGCGGACCTTCGACCGCGGCGACTACGACCCGACCCTGTGTCCGGTGGCGGAGGTCGATGGCGTGCTCGCGGGCGCGTCGCTCAACTGGTGGAAGGACATGGGGGACTGGGGCTGGATCGGGACGGTCGGCGTCGTCCCGGCGTTCCGCGGGCGCGGGATCGGCGAGGCGCTCGTCCGCTGGTCCTTCGCGGAGCTCTTCCGTCGTGGCGAGCGTCGCGTCGCGCTCGGGGTCGACGCGCAGAACGAGACGGGCGCGGCGCGCCTGTACGAGCGGCTCGGGATGCGGACGCTCTGGGAGGCGGCGGTGTGGGAGAAGGAGCTGCGTGGCGCGGCGTCCTGAGCCCGCCGACGCGGCCGCGATCGCCGAGCTGCTCAACGCCGACGCGGCGGCGAAGTACGGCGAGGCGGACCTCAGCTCGGCCGCGGTCGCCGACTGGTTCGGGATCGACGGCGTCGAGATGCGCGTCGTCGAGCGAGACGGGCGTCTCCTTGCCTACGCGGACGCGGTGCGTTCGGTGGACGGAGAGAAACTCTGGCTGGACGTCCATGAGCACCCGGAGCACCCCGGGGCGGCGGAGCCGCTCTGGGAAGAGCTGGAAGGTCTCGCCGGCCCCGATGCGAGCGTCCGCGCGATCGTGTCGAGCCTCGACGAGTCACTGCTGCGGCAGGTGGAGGAGCGCGGCTACCGGCCGCTGCGCTCGTCGTTCCGGATGGCGGTCGACCTCGAGAACGGTATCGCGGCACCGTCGCTGCCGGGCGGGATCACGATCCGCACCCTGCGGCCCGGCGAGGAGCGGCGCGTCCACGAGGCGCACATGACCGCCTTCGCCGACCACTGGGAGTTCGAGCCGGAGCCGTACGAGCGGTGGGCGCAGTTCACGCTCGGCGAGGGCTTCGACCCGTCGCTGTGGTTCCTCGCGGAGGCCGTCGATGAGCTGGCCGGGATCGCGATCTGCCGGCTGCACCAGTCGGGCGACCCGCGCCGCGGCTGGGTCGGGATCCTCGGCGTTGTCCCGGCGTACCGCCGCCGCGGTCTGGGCGAAGCGCTGCTCCGCCACTCCTTCGCCGCCTTCGCTGCGCGCGGCTGCGAGCGCGTCGAGCTCGGCGTCGACGCGGAGAACACCGCCGGCGCCGTCCGCCTGTACGAGCGCGCCGGGATGCACGTCGTCCGGCGCTACGACACATACGCGAAGGCCCTTTGAGCACGCTTCGCGCACGGTGCCCCGAGTGCCGGACGCTGACGGCGGTCGCGCTCGACGACGGGTACGAGTGCCATCGCTGCGGCCGCTCGTTCGCCGCCGGGCTCGTCCGCGTCCACTCGGCCTGGGGCGGAGGCGGCGAGGCGATGAGGGAGGGAGCGATGCTGCCGCTCCCGTGGCCCGAGGCCGCGACCGTCGAGGCAGCCACGTTGGAGGAGCAGACGGCGGCGGTCGCCGCCGCGCTCCCCGTGCGCCCGCTCGTGCTGGGCGGCTGCTGCTGCGCGCACCTCGGCGCCATCCGCGGCCTCGCGGCCCGTCACCGCCGGCCGGCGGTCGTCTGGCTCGACGCGCACGGTGACCTGAACACGCCGGAGACGTCGCCGACGGGGAACCCGTGGGGGATGCCGCTGCGCATGGCGATCGACGAGGGCGCGGTGGCGCCGCAGCGCGTCGCGCACGTCGGGGCGCGGGACCTCGACCCGGCAGAGCTCGAGTACATGCGGCGGGTCGGGATCGACGCCGACGTGGCGCGGGCCGTCGAGGGCTCCGACGCCGTGTACGTCGCGCTCGACGCCGACGTCGTCCGTCCCGGCGAGCTCGTCCCGTTCATGCCGGTCGCGGGCGGACCGGCGCTCGCGGAGGTCGTCGAGCTCCTGCGGACGCTGCCGCGGGTCGACGGCCTCGGACTCACGGGACACGTCCGAGACCTCCGGAACGTCGAGCCGCTGACGGACCTCGCGCGCGCGGCAGGGCTGTAACCGGCCGCAGGAGGCCGAGGTCTAAACTCACGCGCCATGGCCGCCCGCATCGACGTCTCGATCGAGCACAAGCAGACACCCGCGCCCGAGGGCGCGCGGCACCCGAACACGTGCCCGGGCTGCGATTCGCACTTCCGCGACGACGAGCTCGACGCGGCGGCGTGGGTCTGCCCGCAGTGCGGCCACCACTTCCCGATGCGTGCCCGTGCGCGGATCGCGCACCTCGCCGACGACGGCACCTTCGTCGAGGACGCGGCGGACGTCCGCTCGTCCGACCCGCTCGCGTTCTTCGACCTCCGGCCTTACACGGAGCGGCTCGCCGAGGCGGAGACGAAGACGGGGCTGGGAGATGCGATCGTCGTCGGGCAGGCCGCGGTCCGCGGTCACGCGTGCGAGCTCGCGGTCATGGACTTCGCCTTCATGGGCGGCTCGATGGGGAGCGCCGTGGGGGAGAAGTTCGTGCGGGCGTGCGACGCCGCGGCCGAGCGTGGCATCCCGCTCCTGTCCGTCGCCGCATCGGGCGGCGCGCGCATGCAGGAGGGGATCCTCGCGCTGATGCAGCTGCCGAAGACGGTGTGCGCCGTCGAGGACCTGAAGGATTCGGGGTGCGCGTTCGTCTCCGTGCTCGCGCATCCGACGACCGGCGGCCTGCTCGCGAGCTTTGCCTCTCTCGGCGACGTGATCGTGGCGGAGCCGGGGGCGCTCATGTCGTTCGCCGGGCCGCGGGTCGTGCAGCAGACGACGCGCGAACGGCTGCCCGACGACTTCGGCCGCGCGGAGTCGAACCTCCGCCACGGGCACGTCGATGCCGTCGTCCCGCGGCCGGAGCTGCCGGACTATCTCGCCCGCCTGCTGCGCCTGTTCGCCGATGGCCGCTGAGCCGCCGCGCGAGGCGGAGCTCCGCCTGCGGGACCGCCTGACCAAGCTGCGCTCGCTCCGGCTTCCCGGCGGGGCGATCTCGGGCGAGCTCGAGCGGCTCGAACGGCAGCTCCAGCGGCTGCAGGCGGAGCAGAGCGACGAGGAGATCTGGCGCTCCGTCCAGCTCGCGCGGCACCAGGACCGGCCCTACACGCTGGACTACGTCGAGCGCGTGCTCGACGACTTCGTCGAGCTTCGCGGCGACCGCCTCCGCGGCGACGACGCCGCGATCGTCACCGGCCTCGGTCGCTTCGACGGGCGCACCGTCGCGCTCGTCGGCCACCAGAAGGGGCGGGACCTGAAGGAGCGGACGCGCCGCAACTTCGGAATGGCGTACCCGGAGGGCTACGAGAAGGCGAACCGCGTGATGGCGCTCGCCGAGCGGCGGGGCTTTCCCGTGATCTCCCTCGTGGACACGCCGGGCGCCTACCCAGGTGTCCTCGCCGAGCAGCACGGCCAGGGCGGCGCCATCGCGCGCTCGCAGGCGGTGATGGCGCGGCTCGGCGTGCCGACCGTCGCGTGCGTGATCGGCGAGGGCGGCTCCGGCGGTGCGGTCGCGCTCGCCGTGTCGGACGTCGTGTTGATGCAGGAGCACGCGATCTACTCGGTGATCTCGCCGGAGGGGTGCGCCGCGATCCTCTGGCGCGACGCCGGCGAGGCCAGGAAGGCCGCGGCGGCGTTCAAGCCGGACGCGCAACACTGCTACGAGCTCGGGGTGATCGACGCGATCGTGCCGGAGCCGCCGGGTGGGGCGCACGAGGACTACGACGAGGCCGCACGCCTGCTCGGTGAGGCGCTGGGCGAGGCGCTCGAGGGGCTCGCTGCGACGAGCCAGGACGACCTCACACGGCGTCGGCGGGCGCGCTTCCGCTCGCTCGGCGTGTTCGCCTGAGCACCCGTTTCGGATCCGGGACCGGGGCGGCGAGGTCGCCGTGTTTCCACAGTCTCCACAGGGTTCTCCACTGCTCCCCGAACGGCCAGGTCGGCCCGTGCAACGGCTCGAGGCCGGCGATGCCGGCCCCGAGCTCGACCCCCCCACAGGGCGGAAGAGCTGACGGCGGGCGCGTCTGCGCGCCGCCTGCCTCCTGGGTGTCCACGCCTCCGGGCAGCGAAACATCCTCTGCCTCCACAGGCGACCGGGGGCGGCGCGAGCGGGCAAGCTACGGCCGTGGGCCTTCGCGAGTACCGGCGCAAGCGGGATCCAGGCTCCACCCCGGAGCCGTTCGCGGACGGGGACGAACGCGGCCGCGACGCAGCGATCTTCGTCGTCCAGCGGCACGACGCCACGCGGCTCCACTACGACTTCCGCCTCGAGCGGAACGGCGCGCTCGCGAGCTGGGCGGTGCCGAAGGGCGTGCCCCTCGAGCCGGGGCAGCAGCGCCTGGCGGTGCACGTCGAGGATCACCCGCTCTCCTACGCCGACTTCGAGGGTGAGATCCCCAAGGGCCAGTACGGCGCGGGCTCGGTGGAGATCTGGGACCGCGGCACCTACGAGCTGCTCGAGGAGAAGCCGGACGGCGGCCTGACCTTCCGGCTCGCCGGGGAGCGCCTCCGCGGCACGTGGGCGCTCGTCCCGGCGCGGCTGAACGGCGAGGAGAAGAACTGGCTGCTGCTGCGCAAGAAGGACGCAAGTGGCTCAGAGCCACAAGCTCCCCCGCGCGGCGCATCGGGCCGCGGATCCGGCCGGCACCGCGGCTCGAGGGAGGCAAGTGGCTCTAAGCCACAAAGGCACTACGCGCCGATGCTGGCGACGCTCGCCTCCGACGTGCCGAGTGGCGACGGATGGCTGTTCGAGGTGAAGTGGGACGGCTACCGGGCGATCTGCACGGTCGCGGGCGGCGAGGCGCGCCTCGTCAGCCGCAACGGCAACGATCTCACCGAGCGGTTCCCGGAGATCGCGCGCGAGCTGCCGCGGGCGGTGCGCGGTGACGCGGTGCTCGACGGGGAGGTCGTCGCGCTCGACGACGACGGGCGGGCCAGCTTCTCGGCCATGCAGCAGGGTCGTACCGGCCGGCTGCTGTACGTCTTCGACGTGCTCGAGGTCGACGGCGAGCCGCTCGTCTCGCTGCCGTTCGCCGAGCGGCGCGAGCGGCTGCAGGCCCTCGTCGACCCCGCGAACCGCGTCGTGCGCGTCTCGGAGGCCTTCGACGACGGCGACGCGCTCTACGAGGCGGCGAAGGAGCAGCACCTCGAGGGGATCGTCGCCAAGCGGGCCGCGTCGCCGTACGCGGTCGGCAAGCGCTCGCGCGACTGGCTGAAAGTGAAGACGCACGGCCGGCAGGAGTTCGTCGTCGCGGGGTACACGAAGGGGCAGGGACGCCGAGCGGGCAGCTTCGGCTCGCTCGTCCTCGCCGTCCGTCGCGGCGACGAGCTCTCGTGGGTCGGCAACGTGGGCACCGGGTTCGGCGAGCGCGAGATCGGGCGGCTGCTGCGCCTGCTGCGACCGCTCGAGCGCGAGACCTCGCCGTTCGCCGTGCCGCCGAAGATGCCGCGCGTCCGCAAGGGGGACGTGGTCTGGGTGGAGCCCGAGCTCGTCGTCGAGGTCGAGTTCGCCGAGTGGACGCACGACGGCCACCTGCGCGCGCCCTCCTACCAGGGCCTGCGCGAGGACAAGCCGGCGGCTGAGGTCCGCCGTGAGGAGCCGCTCGAGGAGGAGCTCCGCTACGGGCGGAGGACGCTGCGCCTGTCCAACCTCGACAAGCCGTTCTGGCCCTAGGAGGGGATCACGAAGGGCGACCTGCTCGCCTACTACCGCGCCGTCGCGCCCGTGCTCGTGCCGCACCTGCGCGACCGGCCGTTCACGATGAAGCGGTACCCGGACGGCTGGCAGGGCGGGCACTTCTTCCAGAAGGACGCGCCGACCCACATGCCGGAGTGGATCCCGAGGCGCCGCTTCCTCGTCTCGGCGCGCGACCGCGCCCGGACGAAGAAGTGGATCGCGGCCCCGCTCGTGAACGACGAGCCGGCGCTGCTGTGGATGGTGAACATGGGCTGCATCGACCTCAACACGTGGTACTCGCGGGTCGACCGGCCCGACCGGCCCGACTGGGTGCTGTTCGATCTCGACCCTTCGCCCGACGTAGGGTTCCCGGAGACGGTGCAGGTGGCGCGGCTCGTGAAGGAGATCCTCGACGCGCTCGGCCTCGCCGGCTTCCCGAAGACGAGCGGCTCGCGCGGCATCCACGTGCTCGTGCCGGTCGAGCGCCGCTACACCTACGACGACACGCGCGAGTTCGCCGAGATCGTCGCCGGTGCGCTCGTGCGCACGCACCGCGGGCTCGTCACCACCGAGTGGACGAAGGCGAAGCGCCGCGGCGTCCTGCTCGACGCGAACCAGAACGGCGAGGGGAAGACGATCGCGTCGGTCTACTCCGTGCGGCCGCGCGCCGGCGCCCCCGTCTCGACGCCGCTCCGGTGGGAGGAGCTGACGGCCGACCTCGATCCGGAGCGGTTCACGATGGACACGGTCCTCGAGCGCGTGCGGCGGCACGGCGACCTCTACGCCGACGTGCTCACGACGCGGCAGCGGCTCGACAAGGCGCTCGCGGCGCTCTCGTAGACTCGCGTCCGTGCAGCTGGACGCCGTGGTCGCCGAGCTCGACGCCTACTTCCGCGTCCCCGACGTCCGCAACGACGACTGGTCGGAGACCTTCGCGGCCGTCTACCCGGATCCGTACTGGCGCGACTACGCCGAGCCCGCGTACGAGGGCCGCTGGAACGGGCTCATGGTGCGCGGCGGGGCCGAGGTCGAGCAGGTCGTCACGTGCGTCTTCCCCAGCGACCGCATCGCCGGCGAGCTCGAGCCGCGGACGCTCCTCTTCTCCGAGCACCCGCTCGACTTCGCCGACGAGCCGGGGTTCCTCCCGCTCTCGCGCGAGAGCTTCGAGACTCTGAGAGAGCGGACGTGTGGCTTCTTCCATGCGCACGCGCCGCTCGACATGCATCCGGAGGTCTCGCCGTCGCGGCTGTGCGCCGAGGGCGCCGGGCTCGTGTCGCTCGAGGAGTACTACCCGATCGCAGACGGCA
>DATHTC010000252.1:0-1791 GCA_035463735.1 Gaiellaceae bacterium
GGTCGCCGTGGAGCCGGAGCGCGAGCCCCGCCGCCGCGCACGCCTCGAGGTAGCGGCGCGCCTGGGCCGCGTCGAATGCCCCCCGCTCCAGGAACACGTCCGCCGCCTCGGCGATCGCCGCCGCCTCGGGGAGCACCTCGCCCAGCGCGAAGTCGAGGTATGCATCGGCGTCGTCGAACCCCGGCGGGACGGCATGCGCCCCGAGCCACGTCGGCACCCCACCGGCGTCGCGGATCGCGCGCAGCGACGCGAGCTCGGTCTCACGGTCGAGGCCGTAGCCCGACTTCGCCTCCCACGTCGTGGTGCCGGCGGCGAGCATCCACGTCCGGTGCTCCGCGACGGCGGCGGCGATGCCGGCCGCGCCCGCCTCGCGCGTCGCGCGGACGGTGGCGAGGATCCCTCCTCCGGCAGCGTGGAGCTCCTCGTACGAAGCCCCGGCCGCACGCAGCGCGAACTCCTCGACGCGGTCTCCCGCGAACGCCGCGTGCGTGTGGCAGTCCACGAGGCCCGGGATCGCACAGAGGCCGCGCCCGTCGAGCTCGGCGACGTCCCCGTCGAGGGGACGGAGGTCGCGCATCCGCCCGACGGCGACGATCCGACCGCCCTCGCAGAGGACGTACGCCCGGTCGATCCGCTCGACCTCGCCGAGAGCGTCGCCACGCAGCGGCGCCGCGCGCCCGGCGGGCGTCGCGAGCTGCTCGAGGTCGCGGACGAGCAGCCGCGCCGGAGCGTCGGTCACCCGATCGGGCGCCGGCGGCCGGGCTTCATCGGCGGCTCGAGCCCGTGCGCGGCCGCCGAGGCCACGGCCTCGGGGTACCCGGCATCGAGGTGGCGCATCACGCCCGTGCCGGGATCCGTTGTGAGGACGCGTTCGAGGCGCTCGGCCGCGTCGGTCGTCCCGTCGGCGACGACGACCATGCCGGCGTGGATCGAGTTGCCGATGCCGACGCCGCCGCCGTGGTGGACGCTGACCCACGTCGCGCCCGCGGCCACGTTGACGAGCGCGTTGAGGATCGGCCAGTCGGCGATCGCATCGGAGCCGTCCCGCATCGCCTCCGTCTCCCGGTACGGGGACGCCACCGAGCCGGAGTCGAGGTGGTCGCGGCCGATCACGACCGGCGCCCGCACGCGCCCGCTGCGGACGAGCTCGTTGATCGCCAGCCCCGCGCGCGCGCGGTCGCCGAGGCCGAGCCAGCAGATCCGCGCCGGGAGCCCCTGGAAGGCGACCCGCCCCGGCGCCAGCTCGAGCCACCGCTGGAGCAGCGCATCGTCGGGGAAGAGCTCCAGGAGGGTCGCGTCGATCGCGGCGATGTCCGCCTCGTCGCCCGACAGCGCGGCCCACCTGAACGGCCCGATCCCGCGGCAGAAGAGCGGCCGGATATAGGCCGGGACGAAGCCCGGGTATGAGAAGGCCTCCGCTACGCCCGCCGCTTCGGCCTCACCTCGCAGGTTGTTGCCATAGTCGAAAACGTAGCTGCCCGCCCGGACGTACTCGAGCAAGCCACCGACGTGCTCCACGATCGACGCTCGCGCACGCCGTAGATACTCGTCAGGGTCGGCCGCCCGGAGTCCAGCCGCTTCCGCGACGTCGAGACCCTGCGGCACGTAACCGTTCAGCGGGTCGTGAGCCGCCGTCTGGTCAGTGACGAGATCGAAGTGCTCGTGACGGCGTGCCAGCTCCGGCACGACATCAGCTGCATTGCCGAGCAGGCCGACCGAGAGCCCACGCCCGCCGGCCGCGGCTTCGCGCACGAGCGAGACCGCTTCGTCGAGGGACTCGGTCGCCGCGTC
>DATHTC010000253.1:0-9469 GCA_035463735.1 Gaiellaceae bacterium
AGGATGCGGTAGCCGCGCAGCCGGTAGTGGTTCGCCGCGCGCCGCTCCGCCTCACTCCCACGTCGCGGCATAGCAACGCGCCTCGAAGCTGCGGCGGTGGATCTCGGACGGCCCACGCTCGCGCACGACGGCGGAGTGCCCCGGCGTGATGTAGCCGACGTGGGAGGAGAACCCGTACTGGGGATACAGCGCGTCCGCCCGGCGCATGTACCGGTCGCGCGTCACCTTGGCCACGATCGAGGCGGCGGCGATCGCCGCGCTCTTCGCGTCCCCGTCGACGACCGCGCGGTGCTCGGGTGCCGCAGCGCCCAGGCGGAACCCGTCCACGAGGCAGACCTCGGCGGGCGGGGTGAGCTCGCGCAGGCACGACCGCATCCCCTCGAGGTTCGACCGGTGCAGGCCGTTGCGGTCGATCGTGCCGGCCGGGATCACCCGGACCACCACCTTCTCCGCGCAGCCGAGAACCGCGCGGAACAGCTCCTCGCGGCGCTCCGGCGCGCACTGCTTGGAGTCGTTCAGGAACGCGAGCGGCCGGACGCGGTGGTCGCGGAGCGTCGCGTAGTCGAGCAGCACGCCGGCGACCACGAGCGGCCCCGCAAGCGGTCCGCGGCCGGCCTCGTCCACGCCGGCCACCCAGCGCGCGCCGAGCTTGCGGTCGAAGCGGAGCAGGCGCTGGCCGGTGCGGGCGGGCGGCACGCGGCGAGGATACCGCCCGTCCCGGCGGGGGCCGCCGTCCACGGCGGAGTCGCACCGGAATCGGCACGGAGTCGGCGCGAAGACGTCCGTGTTCGGGCAGTAGCGTTTCGGATGGGGCGCGCGTTCCCCCCGAGGGGGAACCGTCGTGGGGCCGCCGCGGCGCGATGCCGCATGCGCCGGGGGGCCAACCGAGGCTCCCCGCGCACTCGGACGGCCGGCGCGCGCTGCTAGTCGGCCTTCTCGGCGGCGACGGGCTCGGGCTCGACCGGGGGGGCCTCGGCCTCGTCCACGTCGGGCTCCGCGGCCGCGACCTCGACGTCGGCCGCCGCGACGTCCGGCTCGCTGCCGTCGGCGGCCGCCGCTGCCGCCTCCTCGCTCTCGGCCGCCTGCGCGTCCTCGTCAAACGCGAGCCCGCCGGTCGCCGCCGCGTTGTTCTCGGCGAGCCGGGCGCGCTCGGCCGGCGTCATCTGCTTCTCGCGCACGCGCGCCTTCTTGCCGACCTTCTCGCGCAGGTAGTAGAGCTTGGCGCGGCTGACGTCGCCGACGGACGCGACCTCGATCCGCTCGATCTTCGGCGAGTGCAGCGGGAACGTCGGCTCGACGCCGACGCCGAACGACTGCTTGCGGACGGTGAACGTCTCACGGACGCCCGCGCCCTGGCGCTTGATCACGATCCCCTCGAACACCTGCACGCGGCGGCGCTGACCCTCGATCACCTGGAAGTGGACGCGGACCGTGTCCCCGGCCTTGAAGCGGGGGACGGAGCGCAGCTGGCGCCGCTCGAGTTGCTCGATGACCTTGCTCATGCGAGGAGGGCCGCGGCACGGCCGAGGCGGGATGGTAGCGGAACCCCGTCGGCGGCGCGACGCGTCAGCGGAGCGAGATCCGCCCCGGGGGCCAGTACGTCATCACCACCTTCCCGATCAGGTTCTCGCGCGGCACCGCCCCCCACTCCCGCGAGTCGCACGACTGCTCCCGGTTGTCGCCGAGCATCACGTAGTGACCCTCCGGCACCGTTCGCGGCGCCTCGAGGTCGGCGCCACGGCGGCCGGGCGCCAGGTACGGCTCGACCAGGCGCCTCCCGTTCACGAAGACGACGCCGTCCTCCATCCGCCAGGTCTCGCCCGGCAACGCGACCAGGCGCTTGACGAAGGTCCCTCCCGCGCCGCAGCGCTCGGCGGCGAGCGGCGGCGTCCGGAAGACGACGATGTCGCCGCGCTCCGGCTCCCTCAGGTGGTAGAGGAAGCGGTTCGCGAGCACCCGGTCGGAGAACTGCCCGCCCTCGCAGCCCGGCTCGCCCGCGCAGTGGAGCGTCGGCTCCATCGACGGTGACGGGATCCGGTACGGGTTCACGATCCACGCCTTGATCGCGAGCACGAGCGCGACGGCGGCGACGATCGTCACCACCCAGTCCACCAGCGTGCGCCAGGGTTGCGGCAGACGGGACGCGAGCCGGTCGACCGGGTTGCGCACGGGCCTTACCGGGCCCGCTCGGTGCGGAGCCGGCTCTGCTCGCGGCGCCAGGCCGCGATGCGAGCGTGGTCGCCGGAGAGCAGCACGTCCGGGACGGTCCAGCCGCGGAACTCCGCCGGGCGCGTGTACTGCGGGTACTCAAGCCCTCCGTCCAGCTCCTCCGAGAAGCTCTCGTGCTCGCCGGAGCCTGCCGCGAGCGCTCCCGGCAGGCGCCGCGCGAGCGCGTCCACGAGCACCATCGCAGGGAGCTCGCCACCGGAGAGGACGTACGGCCCGATCGAGAGCACGTCGGTGACGAGATGCTCCAGGACCCGCTCGTCGAACCCCTCGAAGCGCGCCGAGAGCAGCGTCAGGCGGTCCTCGCGCGCGAGCGTCTCGACGAGCGGCTGGTCCAGCTGCCGCCCCTGCGGGGTCAGCGCGATCACGCGGTGCGGCGGCCGGCCGCCGTAGACGGCGTCGAGCGCGGCCGCGACCACGTCCACCCGCAGCACCATCCCGGCGCCGCCGCCGTAGGGATCATCGTCCACCTGCCCTGCCCTGAGCGGGGTCGTGTCGCGGTAGCTGTGCAGTCGCAGCTCGAGCTCGGTCCCCAGCACAGCGGCGAGCGGCCGTTGCTCGGTCATCCACGCGAACGCGTGCGGGATCAGCGTGAAGACGTCGAGCTGCACGCCCGGCAACCTACCCAGCCGGAGCCGCCCGCCCGGCGCGAGCCGGACGCCGGCCAGTGCGTGCGGCTCCGCGCGCTCCGGCGTGCCGCTCGGCGTCCCGCAGGGAGGGGGCACAGTGCGGACGCACGGGCCCCCGAGCGGAGGGCGGCGAGCGGCGCGAGGCGCCCGGCGGAGCCAGGCTCCGCCCGGCGGGAGCCGGACGCCGGCCGGTGCGCGCGGCTAGGCGCCGAGGGCGAGTCGGTCGGGGGGCCAGTACGTGGCGAAGACGGTGCCGATGAGGTTGTCCCGTGGCACCGCACCCCAGACGCGCGAGTCGCACGAGTTGCTGCGGTTGTCGCCCATCACGAAGTACGCGTTCGGGCCGATCTGCCAGCGCCCGTCCTGCGCGGTGGAGCGGCCGTGGGCATACGACTCGTCCAGCTTCCGGCCGTTCACGTAGATGAACCCGTCCCGCTGCTCGATCGTCTCTCCCGGCAGGCCGATGATGCGCTTCACGAACGTCCCTGCCGTGCCGCAGCGGGCCAGCGCCTCCGGCGGCGTGTCGAAGACGACCACCTCGCCGCGCTCGGGGTTGCGGAAGTGGAGGATGAAGCGGTTCGCGAGCACGCGGTCGGACGAGCCGGCGAGACAGCCCTCCGCCGGCTGGGCGCAGTGCAAAGTCGGCTCCATCGACGAGGTCGGGATGCGGTACGGGTTCACGACCCACGCCTTCACCGCGAGCACGATTCCCACGGCGACGGCCAGCGTGACCACCCAGTCGATCGCGACGCGGGCGGGGTGCGGGAGGCCCGCGGTGAGGCGGTCGACGGGGTTACGCATCGGCGTCGCCAGCGTAGCCGGGCTCGACGACGATCCGTCCCGCCTGCAGGTCGACGTCGCGCACGCACGCACCGACGAGCGGCAGCAGCACGCCGGTGTCGAGCTCGAGCACGTCGTTCGCGGGCGCCTCGATCACGTCGGCGACCCGGCCGAGCTCGCGTCCGTCCGCGTCCTCCACCCGCAGCCCGACCAGCTGGAACACGTAGTAGGCGTCCTCCTCCGGCTCGGGCAGCTCGTCGCGCCGCACCTCCAGCGGGGTTCCCCGCGGCACGCGCCGGTCGAGGAGGACGACGAGGCGGCCGCCCCCGGCGCGCTTCGACTCGAGCACCTCGACCTCGGCTCCGCCGGCGAGCAGCCGCGCGCCGGGCGCGAAACGAGCGGGGTCGTCGCTCGCGTCCTCGACGACGAACGCGCCCGCGAGGCCGTGCGGCCGGCCGACCCGGCCGACCTGGACCGTCGCCGCCACCGTCAGTCGACGATGTCGAGGTGCACGCGCTCGTGCGTCCGTGCCGCGCTGGCGCGGACGAGCGTGCGGAGGGCGCGCGCGATCCTGCCCTGGCGCCCGATCACCTTCCCGACGTCGTCGGGCGCGACGTGAAGGCGGAGGACGGCGACGCCGTCCCGCTCCCCCCGCTCGACGCGCACCTCGTCCGGCCTGTCGACCAGGCGCCGCGCCAGCTCCTCGACCAGCCGCTCGCTCAGCGCAGCCCCTTGATCTTCAGCAGCTTCGCGACGGGGTCGGTCGGCTGCGCGCCCTTCGCGAGCCAGTCCTTGACCTTGTCCTCGTCGAGCTCGATCGTCGAGGGCTCCGTCTGCGGGTTGTAGCGCCCGACGATCTCGATGAACTTGCCGTCCCGCGGCGAGCGCGAGTCGGCGGCGACGACGCGGTAGATCGGGTTCTTCTTCGAGCCCACGCGCGTCAGCCTGAGCTTCACTGCCATGCCATTTCCTCCACTTCGCGGAGGAAATGGTCAGACGGCTTCCTTCCCATCCCTCCTCCTTTTCAGGGCTTCCCGGCCATCCCCGGGAACGCCGGCATCTTCCCCTTGCCTAGCTGCTTCATCATCTTCTCCATCTGCTTCCGTGCGGTGAGCAGCTTGTTGACCTGCTGCACCGTCGTGCCCGATCCGGCCGCGATCCGCTTCCGCCGCGAGCCGTCGATCACGTGCGGCATGCGCCGCTCCTTCGGCGTCATCGACAGCACGATCGCCTCGACGCGTCGCATCTCGCGCTCGTCGATCTGGACGTCCTTCAGCTGGCTGCCCATGCCCGGGATCATCTTGATCACGCTCTGGAGCGGCCCCATCTTGCGGAGCATCTTCTGCGCCGCGAGGAAGTCGTCGAAGGTGAACTGGCCACGGCGGAGGCGCTCCTCCATCGCCGCCTGCTCGTCCTCCTCGACGGCCGCCTCCGCCTTCTCGATCAGCGTCAGCACGTCGCCCATGCCGAGGATCCGCGACGCCATCCGGTCGGGGTGGAACCACTCGAGCTGGTCGAGCTTCTCCCCGATGGAGGCGAGCTTCACCGGCTTCCCGGTCACCGCCTTCACCGACAGCGCCGCACCGCCGCGGGCGTCGCCGTCGAGCTTCGTCAGCACGACGCCGTCGAAGTCGATCCGCTCCTGGAAGACCTCGGCCACGTGCACGGCCTCCTGGCCGGTCATCGCGTCGAGCACGAGCAGCACGTTGTGCGGCTTCGTCTCCTTCTTGACGGCCGCGAGCTCCTCCATCAGCGCCTCGTCGATCTGGAGGCGCCCCGCGGTGTCGACGATGACGACGTCGCGGCCGTCCGCCTGGGCGCGCTGGAGGCCCTTCCGCGCGGCGACGACGGCGTCCTTCGTCTCGTCGCGGTAGACGGGGATCTGGATCTGGCGACCCAGCTGCTCGAGCTGGTCGATCGCGGCCGGGCGCTGGAGGTCGGCGGCCACGAGCGCCGGCTGCTTGCCCTCCTTGCGCAGCAGCAGCGCGAGCTTCGCCGAGGCGGTCGTCTTGCCCGAGCCCTGGAGGCCGGCGAGCAGGATCACCGTCGGCGGGCGGCCGGCGAAGGCGAGCTTGGAGCTGCCGGCGCCCATCAGCGCCGTGAGCTCCTCGTGGACGATCTTCACGACCTGCTGGCCCGGCGTGAGGCTCTTCAGCACCTCCTGCCCGAGTGCGCGCTCGCGCACCTGCGCGACGAACTGCTTGACGACCTTGAGGTTGACGTCCGCCTCGAGCAGCGCGAGGCGGATCTCGCGCATCGCGCGCGAGATCGCCTCCTCGTCGAGCTTGCCGCGGCCGCGGAGGTCGCCGAGGGCGTGCTGGAGCCGATCGCCGAGGGTGTCGAACATCGCGGGCAGTGTAGAGACGGGGCCGCGGCGACGGCTCCGCGCCGGATGCGTGCCGATCCGTCCACAGGCCATGTCCGGGGACAGACCTAGGGACTGTCCCCCGACATGTCGGGCCCGGCCACGCCGGCAGCGCGGCGCGGAACCGTCCCTACCGCGGACGCCCGAGTGCGACTAGAGTCGAGGCGACGAAAGGAGGGGACGATGGCAGTCACGACCGTCCCCGAGGTGAAGGTGGTCGAGCGGGAGGAGCAGCCGACGCTCGCCGTGCGGACGCGCGCGGACGTGCGCGTCGTGCCGCTGCTCGTCCCGGAGCTGATCGAGGAGGTGCACGCGTACCTCCAGACGCTCGGCGAGGCACCGAGCGCGCCGCCGTACGGCCGCTTCGACGGCCCCGACGAGCACGGGACGATGGCGCTCGAGGTCGGCTGGCCGACGGCACACCGCCTGCCGACGCACGGCCGGGTCGAGCAGCACGCGCTCCCGGCCGGGCGCTACGCGGAGACCGTCCACCTCGGGCCATACCAGGAGCTGGACGAGACGTTCTTCGCAGCGCTCGACGGCGAGCTCCACGCGAAGGGTCTCGAGCCGACCGGAGCGCCGCTCGAGGTCTGGGATTCCGACCCGCGCGTCGGCCCGCCCGAGGAGCTCCGAACGACCATCCTCGTGCCCGTTCGCTAGCCGTCGGCCGGCCCGAGCCCGCGGAGCGCCGGGTAGAGCGCGCGGAAGCGCGGCAGCTCGCGTTCGTACAGCCGCGCCCACGCCGAGTCCGGCGCGATCGTCTCGCGGACCTTCACGCAGGTCTCGACCGCCTCGTCCGCGTCGGCGAAGACGCCCGCGGCGACGCCGCCGAGGAGGGCCGCGCCGAACGCCGCGCCCTCGTCGGCCGCCGTCCGCTCGAGCGGCAGCCCGAGGACCGACGCGACGATGCGAAGCCAGAGCCCGCTGCGCGCGCCGCCGCCGGAGACGCGCGCGGCGTCGGCCTCGACGCCGAGACCGGCGAGGAGGTCGAGCGAGTCGCGCAGCCCGTACGCGACCCCCTCGAGCACCGCGCGGGCGAGCGCACCGCGGTCGTGACGCAGCGAGAGCCCGGCGAACGCGCCGCGCGCGTCGGGGTCGGCGTGCGGCGTCCGCTCCCCCGCGAGGTAGGGCGCGAACAGGAGCCCCTCCGCGCCGGGCGGCCAGCGCTCTGCGTCCGCGAGGAGCTCGTCGTAGGAGCTGCCGACGGCGTCGCGCAGCCAGCGCAGCGAGCCGGCGGCAGACAGCATCACCCCCATCGCGTGCCAGCGGCCGGGAACGGCGTGGCAGAAGGCATGGACGCGGCCCTCGGGCTCGGCCCGGAACGCGGGCAGCGCCGCGAAGACGACGCCCGAGGTGCCGAGGACGACCGAGAGCCTCCCCGGCGCGGCGACGCCCACGCCGAGCGCCCCCGCCGCCTGGTCGCCCGCGCCGGCCGCGACCGGCACGCCGGCGGGCGTCGCCCCCGAGACCGCGGGCGACTCGAGCGCGTCCGGCAGCCACTCCCGCGGCACCTCCAGCGACCCCAGCAGCTCGTCGCTCCACGCACGCCCGGCGACGTCGAAGAGCAGCGTCCCCGATGCGTCCGCCACGTCCGTCGCGTGCTCGCCGGTGAGACGGAGCCGAACGTAGTCCTTCGGCAGCAGCACGTGCGCGATCCGGGCGTAGACGTCCGGCTCGTGGCGACGCAGCCAGAGGAGCTTCGGCGCGGTGAAGCCCGCAAGCGCGCGGTTGCCGGTGAGCTGGACGAGCCGCTCGAGGCCGACGAGCTCCTCGATCTCCGCGCACTCGGCCCCCGTCCGCTGGTCGTTCCAGAGGATCGCCGGACGGAGCACGCGCGCCGCCGCGTCGAGCGCAACGAGCCCGTGCATCTGCCCGGAGAGCCCGATCCCGAGCGGCTCGACCCCGAGCCCGGCGAGCGCCCGCTCGGACGCGCGCCACCAGTCCTCGGGGTCCTGCTCCGCCCAGCCCGGTCGCGGCGTCGCCAGGCCATAGCCCTCCTCGGCGCGCGCCAGCACGTCCCCCGCGGGCGAGACCGCGAGCGCCTTGACGCCGGTCGTGCCGACGTCGAGGCCGACGAGCGCCTCGGAGCCGCTCACCGCGCGGCGGCGCGGTACAGGGCGTCGATCGCGCGCGCCTGCCCGAGCGCGTCGTCGCGCCCGAGCAGGGGCTCGCGCTCGCCCCGGACGGCCGCCGCGAAGTCGTCGAGCTCGCAACGGTACGCGTCGGCCTGCGGCACCTCGACCCGCTCCACCTCGCCGCCGCGGCGCAGGAGGACGTCGCCTCCGAAGTCGACGCGCCAGGGCGCCTGCACGAGCAGCGTCCCCTCGCTCCCGAGCGCCTCGAGCTCCTGCCGCGACGGCAGCGCCATCGACGCGTGGAAGGTGGCCACGACGTCCTCGGGGAGGCGCAGCGCGCCGGCGAACGTCAGGTCGACGCCGGTCGGCCCGAGCACCTGCTCCCCGGAGACGCCCTCCGGCTCGCCGGCGAGCAGGCGGATGCCGCTGACGCAGTAGCACCCGACGTCCATCAGCGAGCCGCCGTCGAGCTCGGGCCGCAGGCGCACGTTGTCGCCGTTCGAGAGCGGGAAGCTGAACGCGGCGCGCACGGCGCGAAGCTCGCCGATCGCGCCGCCGCGCACGAGCTCGGCGACGCGTGCGGTCTGCGGGTGGTGCCGGTACATGAACGCCTCTGCGAGCACGAGCCCGGCGTGCTCGGCGGCGTCGAACGCCAGCTCGACGTCCTCCGGGCGACGCGCGAACGGCTTCTCGCAGAGGACGTGCTTGCCGGCCTCGAGCGCCCGCACGGACCAGTCGACGTGCAGCGAGTTCGGCAGGGAGACGTAGACGGCGTCGACGCCGGGATCGGCGAGCAGCGCCTCGTAGCTCCCGTGGGCGCGCTCGATCGCGTGCTCGCGCGCGTACGCCTCCGCCCGCGCGCCGTCGCGGCTCGCCACGGCGACGACCTCGACCTCCTCGGACACGCGGGCGCCGACGACGATGTGGCGGTTGATGTTCGCCGTCGAGAGCAGCCCGAGGCGGACCGGGCTCATCCCCACGAGGGCTCGCTCATCGGCCGGAGCGCCGTCTCGAGGATCCGGTGGCTCCGCGGGCGGGTGAGGACGAACAGGACGACGTCGGCGACCTCGTCGGCGGTCATCATCCCCGGCAGGACGTCCGGCGAACGGCCGCGCCCCTCCTCGAGCGCGAAGTCGGTGGCGACGCCCCCGGGGCAGACGTTCGTGCAGCGGATCCCGTGCTCGCGGAGCTCGTGGTCGAGCGCGCGCGTGAACCCCACCTGCCCGAACTTCGACGCGCAGTACACGGCCTCGAGCGGCAGGCCCCGCCGGCCCGCCTCGGACGCGAGCGTGACGATGTCCCCCTCGCCGCTGCGCAGCAGGTGTGGGAGCGCCGCGCGGACGGCGTAGAGCGTCCCCTTGAGGTTCACGTCGATCATCTCCTCGAGGTGCTCC
>DATHTC010000254.1:0-5790 GCA_035463735.1 Gaiellaceae bacterium
GGGACTTCTTCATACGCTTATTGAAACCAAGGAATAAATGCTCTTGTTCACTATCTTTTTTTACCGGAGGCAAAAAAGTGGCTAAGCAGAAGTTCGAGCGCACGAAGCCGCACGTCAACGTCGGCACCATCGGTCACATCGACCACGGCAAGACCACGCTGACCGCTGCGATCTCGAAGGTCCTCGCCGACCAGGGCGTCAACCAGAGCGCCGTGCGCGACTTCGCCTCGATCGACAACGCTCCCGAGGAGCGCCAGCGCGGGATCACGATCAACACCGCGCACGTCGAGTACGAGACCGACAAGCGCCACTACGCGCACGTCGACTGCCCCGGCCACGCGGACTACATCAAGAACATGATCACGGGCGCCGCCCAGATGGACGGGGCGATCCTCGTCGTCTCGGCCGCGGACGGCCCGATGCCGCAGACGCGCGAGCACATCCTGCTCGCTCGCCAGGTCGAGGTGCCGGCGATCGTCGTCGCGCTGAACAAGGCCGACATGGTCGACGACCCCGAGCTGCTCGAGCTCGTCGAGATGGAGGTGCGCGAGCTGCTCTCCAAGTACGAGTTCCCCGGCGACGACATCCCGGTGGTGCAGGTCTCGGCGCTGAAGGCGCTCGAGGGCGACGCCGAGTGGACGCCGAAGATCCTCGAGCTGATGGAGGCGGTCGACTCCTACATCCCGGAGCCGCAGCGCGACGTCGACAAGCCGTTCCTGATGCCGATCGAGGACGTCTTCACGATCACCGGCCGCGGCACCGTCGTGACCGGCCGCGTCGAGCAGGGCAAGATCGAGGTCGGCAACGAGATCGAGATCGTCGGCATCCACGACGAGACGACGAAGACGGTCGTCACCGGGCTCGAGATGTTCCAGAAGTCGCTCGACTACGCGCAGGCGGGCGACAACGCCGGCGCGCCCCTGCGCGGGATCAAGCGCGAGGAGGTCGAGCGGGGACAGGTGCTCGCGAAGCCGGGCTCGATCACGCCGCACACGCACTTCAAGTCCGAGGTGTACGTCCTCTCGAAGGAGGAGGGCGGCCGTCACACGCCGTTCTTCAACGGCTACCGGCCGCAGTTCTACTTCCGCACGACGGACGTGACCGGCTCGATCAAGCTGCCGGAGGGCCAGGAGATGGTCATGCCGGGCGACAACACGCAGATGGAGATCGAGCTGATCCAGCCGATCGCCATGGACGAGGGTCTGCGCTTCGCGATCCGCGAGGGCGGCCGCACCGTCGGCGCCGGCGTCGTCACGGAGATCGTCAAGTAGTGAGCCCTCGGGCCACTCGGGACTAGAGACAGAGGGAGCGCCGGTGCCTCAGCAGAAGATCCGTATCCGCCTCAAGGGGTACGACCACACCCAGCTCGACCGGTCGGCACAGTCGATCGTCGAGACTGCTCAGCGCACCGGCGCGACCATCACCGGTCCTGTGCCGCTGCCGACGGAGAAGAACGTGTACACGGTCATCCGGTCGCCGTTCAAGGACAAGGACAGCCGTGAGCATTTCGAGATCCGGACGCACAAGCGGCTGATCGACATCCACTCGCCGACGCCGAAGACGGTCGACTCGCTGATGCGGCTCGACCTCCCGGCCGGCATCGACATCGAAATCAAGCTGTAGCCAAATTGCTCGGCAATTTGGTCAGAAATCACATGGATACGATTCGCACCCACATCTCTCTGACCAATCTTCCGCCGCGGGGAGGTCTCACCTCGTGAAGGGGATCCTTGGGCGGAAGATTGGCATGACCCAGGTCTTCGACCCGGACACCGGCCGCGTGACGCCGGTGACGGTGATCGAGGCCGGGCCGTGCCCCGTCGTCGCCGTCCGCACGGCAGACGTCGACGGCTACGACGCGGTCCAGCTCGCGTTCGAGCCGGTCGCCGAGCGCAAGGTGTCGAAGGGCGAGCTCGGCCACCTGGCTGCCGCGAGCGTCGGCGCGCACCGGCACCTGGTCGAGTTCCGGGGGCGGGGCCTCGAGACGCCGATCGGCGAATCGGTCACGGTCGACCTGTTCCAGCCGGGCGACAAGGTGAAAGTCGCCGGGATCGGGATCGGCAAGGGCTTCGCCGGCACGATCAAGCGCCACAACTTCAAGCGGGGCCCGAAGACACACGGCTCGCACAACATCCGCAAGCCGGGCTCGATCGGCGCGTCGGCGACGCCCTCGCGCGTGCCCAAGGGGATCCGAATGGCCGGCCGCATGGGCGGCAAGCGCGTGACCCAGGTGGGCCTGACGGTGCACGACGTCGATCCCGAGCGCAACCTGCTGCTCGTGAAGGGCGCCGTGCCCGGGCCGAAGAACGGCCTCGTCGAGATCCGGGAGGACCCGCACCGTGGCTAGCCCGAAGGCACCGCTCGTCGGCGGCCCGAAGAAGGACGTCTCGCTCGACGAGGCGGTCTTCGGCTCCGAGGTTCGGCCCCATCTCGTGCACGAGACCGTGCGCGCGGAGCTGAACGCCCGCCGCGCCGGCACCCGGGGGGCGAAGAGCCGCGGGCTCGTCGCCGGCGGCCGCGCGAAGCCGTGGCGCCAGAAGGGCACCGGCCGGGCGCGGGCGGGGACGATCCGCGCGCCGCAGTTCACGGGCGGCGGCGTCGCCTTCCCGCCGACGGCTCGCAGCTTCGAGGTCAAGGTCAACCGCAAGGCGCGCCGCGCCGCCCTCCGGAGCGCCCTGAGCGCTCACGCCCAGGCGGGCAGCATCGGGCTCGTCGACGGCGGCGGGTTCGACGGCCCGTCCACGCGGCAGGCGCTCGAGCTGCTGTCCGGCTGGGGGAAGGAGACGCCGCTCCTCGTCGTCGCGACGGAGGAGGAGGAGGCGCTCGTGAAGTCGTTCCGGAACCTCGAGCGGGTGCTGGTGACGGTGCCCGAGGAGCTCGAGGTCGCGGAGCTCGTCTGGGCGCGGTCGCTGCTCGTCTCGCAGGCGGCGCTGCCGCTCGTCGAGGCCCGCGCCGGCGGCGTCGCGGCCGAGGAGGGAGCGCAGTGAGCCTGCATCCGAACGAGGTCCTGCTCGCTCCGGTCGTCTCGGAGAAGAGCTACAGCCTGATCAACGACCGCAAGTACACCTTCCGCGTCCACCCGGAGGCGCACAAGACGCAGGTCCGCCAGGCCGTCGAGCAGCTGTTCGAGGTCCAGGTGCAGAACGTCGCGATCGTGAAGGTCCAGCCGAAGCCGAAGCGGCGCGGCCTCTCGAAGGGCGTGCGTCCGGGCTGGAAGAAGGCGATCGTGCAGCTGCGCGAGGGCCAGACCATCGACATCTTCGAGGGGGCGCAGGTCTAGATGGCGGTCACCTCCGTCGCAGCTCGCACGCATCTCGCGGCTGCAAAGCGTCGCCCTGCGGCGTCCTCGGTCGCACCCGTAGCCTCCGGCTACGAGCGCTCCCTGCGTCCTTGCATGGCTCGCTTTTCGCCGCGAGCCGCGCACGATCTGCTCGGAGGTAACCGCTAGTGGCCATCCGTCGCTACAAGCCCACGAGCGCCGGGCGGCGCTTCATGTCGGTCTCCACGTTCGAGGAGGTCACGAAGTCGAAGCCCGAGAAGGCGCTCACGGAGAAGCTGACGAAGAAGGGCGGCCGCAACCACCACGGCCGGATCACCACGCGCCACCAGGGCGGCGGCCACAAGCGGCGCTACCGGGTCGTCGACTTCAAGCGCGTCAAGGACGGCGTGCCGGCGAAGGTGGCGGCGATCGAGTACGACCCCAACCGCTCCGCGCGGATCGCGCTGCTCCACTACGCCGACGGCGCGAAGTCGTACATCCTCGCGCCCGCCCGCCTCGCCGTCGGGGCGAGCGTCGAGTCGGGCCCCGCGGCCGACATCAAGCCCGGCAACGCGCTCCCGCTCGCGAACATCCCGACCGGCACGATGGTGCACGCCGTCGAGCTGAAGCCGGCGCAGGGCGCGAAGCTGGCGCGCAGCGCCGGCTCGAGCGTCCAGCTCGTCGCCAAGGACGCCCCCTACGCGGTGCTCCGGCTGCCGTCCGGCGAGCTCCGCAGGGTGCCGCTAACCTGTCGGGCGACGGTCGGTCAGGTCGGCAACGTCGACCACGAGAACGTCTCGGGGGGCAAGGCCGGTCGCTCCCGCTGGCGCGGCAAGCGTCCCGCGGTGCGCGGCTCGGCGATGAACCCTGTCGACCATCCGCACGGCGGCGGTGAGGGCAAGTCGAAGGGCGGCCGGCACCCCGTCACCCCGTGGGGCGTGCCGACGCTCGGGAAGCGCACGCGCCGCAAGCACAAGGAATCGGACAAGCTGATCGTCCGCGGCCGCCGCCGCGGGAAGGAGAAGCGCTGATGCATCACCTGGCAACAGTTGGAGCGACGCGAAACCGTCACCAGGAGATCCATTGAGCAGGTCGAGCAAGAAGGGGCCGTTCGTCGAGGAGCGGCTGATGAGCCGGATCGAGGAGCTGAACGCGACGAACCAGAAGCGGATGATCCGCACCTGGTCGCGCACCTCGACCATCTTCCCGGAGATGGTCGGGCACACGATCGCCGTCCACGACGGCCGCAAGCACGTGCCCGTGTTCGTCTCGGAGCAGATGGTCGGCCACAAGCTCGGCGAGTTCGCGCCCACGCGCACCTTCCGCGGCCACTCCGGCGACCGCCAGGCGAAGGTGAAGCGGTAGGAATGAGCACCGTCGAGGCTCAGCAGGTGCGCGCCGAGGCCAAGTGGGTGCGCTCCAGCGCGCGGAAGGCGCGGCTCGTGCTCGAGCACATCCGCGGCCGCACCGTCCCGGAGGCGCGCACCGTGCTCGCCTTCAGCCAGCGCGCGATCGCGTCCGAGATCGAGAAGGTGCTGCGCTCCGCGGTCGCGAACGCCGAGGCGAACCACGGCCTGATCGGCGACGAGCTCGTCGTCGCCGCCGCGTACGCCGACGAGGGGCCGACGATCAAGCGCTGGCGCCCGCGCGCCCGCGGCCGCGTCAACCGGATCAAGAAGCGCACCTGCCACATCACCGTCCTTCTTGCTCCGCAAGAAGGTCAGGAAGCGGGAAAGCGGCGTCCGAAGGCCACGACGAAGTCTGACGCTTCGAGCGCGCCGCGCTCGAAGCGATCGAAGCGCAAGGAGGCGGTGGCCTGATGGGTCAGAAGATTCATCCCGGCGGGATGCGCGTCGGCGTCATCCACGACTGGAAGTCGAACTGGTTCGCCGGCAAGAAGGACTTCGCCGGCTACATCCTCGAGGACGTCAAGATCCGCGAGCACATCCTCGGCAAGCTCTCGCACGCGGGCCTGTCGGACATCCTCATCCGCAAGGACAAGCAGCGGGTGACGATCGACATCTACACCGCGCGGCCCGGCATCGTGATCGGCAAGTCGGGCGTCGAGGTCGACGCGCTGCGGCGCGAGCTGCATGCGCTCACGAAGAAGAACGTCCACATCAACATCAACGAGATCAAGCGGCCGGAGCTCGACGCGAAGCTCGTGGCGCAGTCGATCGCGGAGCAGCTCGAGAACCGCGTGTCGTTCCGGCGCGCGATGAAGCGCTCGCTCGCCTCCGGGATCCGCTCCGGCGCGCAGGGGATCAAGATCCAGTGCGGCGGCCGGCTCGGCGGGTCGGAGATGAGCCGCTCGGAGAGCTACTCCGAGGGCCGCGTCCCGCTGCACACGATCCGCGCCGACATCGACTACGGCTTCGCCGAGGCGAAGACGACCTTCGGCCGGATCGGCGTCAAGGTCTGGATCAACAAGGGCGAGATCATGCCGGAGGGCTTCGGCGAGGCGAGCACCCGCGAGGCGCGCGCGCTCGGCGACCAGGATCAGGCGCGGCGGCAGCGCGGCGGCCCGATGG
>DATHTC010000255.1:0-6738 GCA_035463735.1 Gaiellaceae bacterium
TCCTCGGAGGCGAGCACGACCATGCGCCGCGCGATGAAGCGCGCGTCCTCGCCGCCCTCGAGCATCGCCGCGAGGTAGTAGACCGCCGCGTCTGGGTCGGAGCCCCGCATCGACTTGATGAACGCCGAGGTGAAGTCGTAGTGGAGGTCGCCGCCCTTGTCGTAGAGGATCGGCCGCTTCCGCGCCGCGTCCTCCACGTGCGCCTCGGACAGCGGCTCGCCCGCGGCGTGCGCGGTCTCCCACGCGAGCTCGAGCACGTTCAGGGCGGTGCGGGCGTCGCCGCCGGAGCGCTGCACGATCAGCCCGACGAGCGCGTCCGGCACGTCGGCGTCCAGCTCTTCCGCTCCCCGCCGGACGACGACGGCGAGCTCCTCGGGCGTCAGCGGCGCCAGCTCGTAGATCTGCGTGCGCGAGAGCAGGGCCGAGTTGACCTCGTAGTACGGGTTCTCGGTGGTGGCGCCGATCAGCGTCACGAGGCCGTCCTCGACCGCCGGCAGCAGCGCGTCCTGCTGTGCCTTGTTGAAGCGATGGATCTCGTCGAGAAAGAGGATCGTCCGCTGGCCGTGCGCCCCGAGCCGCTCGCGCGCCCGCCCGAGGACGCCGCGCACGTCGGCCACCGAGGCGGACACGGCGGAGAGCTCCTCGAACGCGGCCCCCGTCGCGCCTGCGACGATCCGCGCGAGCGTCGTCTTGCCGCTCCCCGGCGGGCCGTAGAAGACGGCCGACCGCACCCGGTCCTCCTCGATCGCGCGGCGCAGGCCCGAGCCGGGCCCGACGGCGTGCTCCTGCCCGACGAACTCGTCCAGCGTCCGTGGCCTGAGACGCGCCGCGAGCGGGGCGACCTCCGCGGTCCGCTCACGGGCGGCATCGGAGAAGAGGTCGCCCATGATCCGGGAAGTATGCTCCCTGCATGGCGGTCGAGGACTACTCCCAGCCGGTCCTGGCGGGAGAGGGGGCGAGCGACTACGAGCGCTACCTGCGGACGGACGAGCTGCTGCGGCTGCAGAAACGGCCGGAGGAGCGCGCGCACCACGACGAGCTGCTCTTCCAGACCGTCCACCAGTCGTCGGAGCTCTGGCTGAAGCTCGCCGCCGAGGAGACGGAGAGCGCCGCCGAGCACCTTGCCCGTCGCGAGGTCACCCACGCGCTGCGCCTGCTCGGCCGCGTCCATCTCTGCCTCCGGTACGTGACCGAGCAGCTCGACATGCTCGAGCGGATGTCGCCCTGGGAGTACCAGGAGATCCGGCGCGTGCTCGGCCACGGCAGCGGCTTCGACTCGCCTGGCTTCCGCGAGCTGCGGCGCTGGGCGCCCGCGCTCGTCCAGGAGCTGCACGGGATCCTGCGCGAGCGCGGTCTCGACCTGCGCACGCTCTACGTCGAGGGGCGCGACCACGAGGAGCTCTACGCGCTCTCCGAGGCGCTGATCGAGCTCGACGAGCGGGCGCAGCTGTGGCGCATCCGCCACTACCAGGTCGTCGCGCGCGTGATCGGGGATCAGGTCGTGGGGACGCAGGGGACGCCGGTGGAGGTGCTCGGACGGCTCGTGAAGCAGCGGTTCTTCCCGGAGCTCTGGGACGTCCGCAACGCCCTCACGGCGCACGCGAAGGAGCTCGAATAAGCGCCGTCGTCGGGCTCCTGCAGGAGCTCGTGCGCACGGACACGGTCAACCCGCCCGGGAACGAGACGCGCGCAGCGGAGCTCCTGCGGGCGTACCTCGAGGACGCGGGCGTGGAGTGTGAGCTGCTCGCGAAGGTCCCGGAGCGCGCCAACCTCGTCGCGCGGGTGCGGGGGCGCGGCGGCGGGCCGAGCCTCGCCTTCCTCACCCACACCGACACGGTGCTCGCCGACCGGGCCGAGTGGGCGCGCGACCCGTGGTCGGGGGACCTCGTCGACGGGGAGGTGTGGGGCCGCGGCGCGCTCGACATGAAGGGACAGGTGGCGGCGAGCGCGGTCGCGCTGGCGGAGCTCGCGCGCGAGGGCTTCCGCCCGCACGGCGATCTGGTGTTCGTCGCCGCGGCGGACGAGGAGGTCGGCGAGGGCTTCGGCCTGCAGTGGCTCGTGCGCGAGCACCCGGACGCCGTTCGCTGCGACTTCGCGATCAACGAGGGCGGCGGCGACCGCGTCGTCCTCGGCGACCGGCCGATCTACCTGTGCGCGACAGCGGAGAAGATGAGCGCGCCGTTCCGGCTGCGTGTCCGCGGGCGCAGCGGGCACGCGTCGATGCCGGCGATCGCGGACAACGCGCTCGTCAAGGCGGCGCGGCTGGTGGAAGCGGTGGCGGCCTTCCGCCCGCAGCGGCGGCACGTCCCCGAGACGGAGGCGCTGCTGGAGCTCGTGCTCGGCGAGGTGCCGCCGGCCGACGAGGCGCCTCGACGGGCCGAGGCGGTGCACCCGCTCGCGCGCACGCTCGTCGAGCCGCTGCTCGCGCCGACGTTCACGCCGACGATGATGTCCGCGTCGCAGAAGCGGAACGTGATCCCGGCCCTCGCCGAGATCGTCGTCGACTCGCGGCTCCAGCCGGGGCAGACCCCGGAGGAGGCGCTCGCCTCGCTCCAGGCGGCGATCGGCGACGACGGCTGGGAGTACGAGCTGATCGAGGCGGTCGGGGGCACTCGCTCCCCGGTGGGGACGCCGCTCTGGGAGGCGGTCGAGGCGTTCGTCGCGGCGGAGGAGCCGGCGGCCGCGGTCGCGCCGATCGGCTGTGCCGGCTTCACCGACAGCCACTGGCTGCGGGACGCATTCGGGACGGTCGCGTACGGCTTCTTCCCGATGCGGACGATGGACGCCGAGACGGCTGCCCTGCTCGTGCACTCCGCCGACGAGCGGGCGCACGTGGACGACCTCGAGCTCGGCGTCCGCTGGCTCCGTTTCGCGGCGGAGCGAATCGGCGCGCTCAGCGCCTGAGCGGCCAGCGGGCGAGCTCGCGCAGCGGCGTCCGCCACTCGGCCTGGAAGGCGGGCCCCTTCGGGCCGAGCCCGTAGGCGATGTCGGCCTCGCCTGCATGGAACCAGCCGGTCTCGCCCCACGCGCCTCCGTAGGAGAGCCACGGCGGCGCGGGTGCGAGCCGGACGAGCCGCGGCCGGACGACCGCGCCGCCGCCCGCGACGTCGACGGGCTCGGTCCGCACGGCCCGGAACACGACGTTGGCGGCGTCCGGCCAGCAGCGCGGGTCGTGGACGTGACGGCCGCGGCCGGGGTAGTTCGCGTGCGAGCCGAGGGCGACGCGGACGAGGGGGCGGCTTCCCCGCCGCGGTGCGGAGCGCCACGCGCGCCGTTCGCCACGGCAGTGCTGGCTGTAGCCGACCTGAAGGGGCGACCCCCTGCGGTCGAGCACGACGAGCACGACCTCCCAGTCTCCCTCGTGGCTGCGCCAGACCACGTCACCGGCCGGCGTCCGCACGGACCACGGGTTGTACGGGTAGAAGAGCCAGTACGAGAGGACGATGCGGGTCGGGGTCGTCAGCGCACGGCCGTACGTGACCGGGCCGTCTGACAGCGGGCGGTAGCAGTCGGTCGCTTCCGGCCCCGCCGCCGGGTCGCAGTCGGTGACGTCGAGGTACGCGCCGCGGTCCTGCGTGAGTGCCAGGAAGGGCTCCACCGTCGACGGCAGGTACGGCTCGGCGGGCGCCAGCTCGAGCACGGGCACGTGGCGCGCGAGCAGCTGCGCAGGCGTGGGGGCCGCGATCGCCGCGGCGGCGAGCAGGGCTGCGGCGAGGGCCACGGAGGTAGCGTAGGCGCGTGCTCGAGCTGTTCCAACCCGACGGTGCCTTCGAGGCGCTCGAGGCGTACCTGGAGGAGGAGCTGTGGGGCCACGCCGACCGAGAGGCGGACCTCTTCCTGCACTACGGCCTTTCGCAGGCGATCCGCCGCGACGCGGCGCCGCCTCCTCCCGAGCCGTGCGAGCTGCCGCTCCTCGCCTCCCGCGTCCGGCGCGTCGATACGACTCGAAAGCGGACAAGTGACCGCGTGTCACTTCCTCGCTTTCGCATCGGCCCGTGGGAGAGCACCTGGCCCGACGAGGAGTACCTCGGCGCGGTCGAGAAGGTGCGGGCGGCGATCGCGCGCGGGGACGTCTACCAGGTGAACCTCGTGCGCCACCTGTCGGCGCCGTTCGGCGGCGACGCCGCCACGCTGGCGCCCGCGCTCGCCCCGCTCCGCCCGCTCCACCCGCGCCCGTTCCTCGGCGACGGGTGGGCGGTCGTCTCGACCTCGCCGGAGCTCCTCCTCTCCCGCCGCGGACGGCGCGTGCGGACGTGCCCGATCAAGGGCACGCGCCCCGCCGGCATCCCCGTGGAGGGCGAGAAGGACGCAGCCGAGCACGTGATGATCGTCGACCTGGAGCGGAACGACCTCTCGCGCGTGTGCGAGCCCGGCTCCGTCCGCTGGCCCGAGCTGATGGCGGAGCGGCCGCTCGCGGGGGTCGAGCACCTCGTCTCGACCGTGGAGGGGACGCTCCGCGAGGAGGTGGGGCTCGCGGAGCTGCTCGCGGCCGTCTTCCCCGGCGGGTCGATCACCGGCGCGCCGAAGATCGCCGCCGTCGACCTGATCGCGGCGCTCGAGCCGGGCGGCCGCGGCGCCTCGATGGGCGCGCTCGGGACCGTCCACGCGAACGGCGACCTCGACCTCGCGCTCACGATCCGGACGTTCGCCGTTGCCGCCGGCCGCATCCACCTGTGGGTCGGCGGCGGGATCGTGTGGGACTCGGACGCCGAGGCGGAGCTCGCGGAGACGCGGACGAAGGCGGCGCCGCTCCTGGCCCTGCTCCGGGCGCCGCTGCCGGAGCCCGTGCACGCGTGAGCCTGCTCGCGCTCGCGGTCACCGGGCGCGGCGTCGTCGACCCGGCCGAGCCGGTCGTGCGCGCCGACGACGAGGGCTTGCTGCGCGGGCGCGGCGCGTTCGAGACGCTGCGCGTCTACGGCGGGCGGCCGTTCCGGCTCGACGCCCACCTCGAGCGGCTGGAGGCGTCCGCGGCCCGGCTGGGGCTCGCCGGGGTTCCGCGCGCGGAGCTGTCCACGCTCACGGCGGCCGCGCTCGCCGCCGCGGGCCGGCCGGACGCGGTGCTTCGCCTCCTCTGGACGGGTGGGCCTCCGGACGGCGACCCGCTCGGGCTCGCGCTCGTCTCGCCCGTCCCGGCCTGGATCGAGGAGTCGCGCGTGCGCGGAGTCCGGCTCGTCTCGCTGCTCGGCGCGCGCGCCGCGGCGCCGTGGCTGCTGGGCGGCGTGAAGTCGACGAGCTACGCCGTCAACGTCGCCGCCGACGCGGAGGCGAAGCGCCGCGGCGCCGACGACGCGGTCTTCGTCGACCCCGACGGCACCGTGCTCGAGGGGACGGTGTGGAACGCATGGTGGCGCGAGGGGACGACGCTCTACACGCCCGCGCTCGACCTCGGCGTCCTCGCAGGCGTCACCCGCGCCGCCGTCGTCGAGCTCGCGCCGCAGCTCGGGTACGCCGTCGAGGAGGGCGCCTTCCCGCTCGCGCGCATGGCGGCCGCGGACGAGGCGTTCACGAGCTCGTCGGTGCGCGAGGTGCTGCCGGTCGTCGAGCTCGACGGGCGGCCGGTCGCGCGGGGCGAGGCGGCCGGCGCGCTGCAGGCGGCGCTGCGCGAGCTCGCGCGGGCAGAGTAGGCGCGTGCGCATCCTCGCCCTCGTCCATCAGCCCGACGCGCCTCCCGGCACCTACGCCGACGTCGTGCGGGGTGCCGGCGCGGAGCTCGCCGTTTGGGACGTCGCGCGGGCGGACCCGCCCGACCCCGCCGCGTACGACGGCGTGATCGTGCTCGGCGGCAGCGCCCACCCCGACCAGGAGGACGACCACCCGTGGATCCTCAGGGAGCTCGACGTGCTCCGCGGTCTCGTCCGGGACGACGTGCCGACGCTCGGGATCTGCCTCGGCGCGCAGCTGCTCGCGCGCGTGCTCGGCGCCTCCGTCGGCCCGGCGCCGGAGGAGGTGGGCTTCACCGAGGTCGTCCTCACCGACGAGGCGCGCGGTGACCCGCTGCTCGGCGGCCTGCCTGCGCGCTTCGACGCGTTCCAGTGGCACCGGTACGGCTTCGGGCTGCCGGCGGGAGCGGTCGCGCTCGCCCGCAACGACGCCGGGCTGCAGGCGTTCCGCCACGGCGACCGCGCCTGGGCGGTGCAGTTCCACCCGGAGGTCGACGGGGCGATCGCGGCGGCGTGGGCGGCGTACGACGGCACCGAGGCGCCCCCCGGGGACTACGACGCGTGGCGCGGGCTCGGAGCACGGGTCTGCCGCGGGTTCCTCGACGTTTGCGGTATGCGACTGTGAGGCGATAACGTCGGGACGATGGCGCGCGGGACGGTCAAGCTCGGCGGGATGGCGCTCCCCAACGGGGTGCTCGTGCACGGGCCCCACGCCTGGGGCGCGGCGGTCCGCCTTCCGGACGGCACGCTGAAGGTCGCCTCGGCCCGGAAGAAGGGGATCGCGTCTCGGGTCACGCACCCGCTCCTCCGCGGCCCCGCGAAGCTCGTCGACGCGTTCGCGGTGCTCCCGCAGGTGAAGCGCCGCCTCCCCGAGGCCCGGCTGCCGTTCGAGCGACCGGGCGTGCTCGGGATGATGGCGGCCAGCACCGTCGCGATCCGCGCCATCCGCGGCTCGACGGACCTCGGCCCGCTCGCACGGGAGCTGGCCAGCGGGCTCGTCTCGTTCGCACCCGCGGTCTACGCCCTCCGCGGCGGGGAGCTCGCGGCGTACCACGGGGCCGAGCACGTCTCGATCGGG